>WQVB01000049.1 GCA_009781815.1 Defluviitaleaceae bacterium | reverse complement strand
TTATGCTTGCATTGGGGCGTACATTGCCATAAACATCACCAATCAAGTAAGAAAGGTGGATTGGGTTAAAAGGTATAGTAGATGTAGGAGTCGTGGCTGGCCCGCCGCCCTCACCGCCTGGCCTTAAAAGAGTTGGGGGGTTGTCTGGTGTCTCCCCTGGGATTGTAATGTTATTAAACATTATTGCAAAATTGTTTATTAGCAAATTGTTGGGGGCATAGCTCCCCACTATAAAGGTAAGCACTATTTCATTGCTGGCACCAAAGCCTGCGGGCACGTCTCCAAAAAACAAGCCAATATAGGTATAGTGTAAACTGCCTGTTTGAGGCAAAGAGAAGCTAAAAGGTGCTGCCGCATCTACGCCTGCAATGTGAGTGTGCCAAGTGTTATCACCTGCAATTCTATACCTAATATCATAGGTTATGCCTGTGCCGTTTGTAAATGCTGGCAAAGAGCCTGATTGAAAGTTTAGCCCCACCCCTGGCGTGTCTATAATAGCAAAATTTGCAACTGGGTAGCCCGTAGGGTTATGAAAACCTTGCAGCGTCCAATTGATGGTTTGCCCTGGGCTTACTGTTGTTCTATCTGGCGTTTTTAGTAGGCCTTGTATAAACAAATCAACAGCATTGGTATAGCTGCCGTCAACCCTTGCTCTGTTTCTAAATGTTTTTGTAAAAACATTTTCAGGCAGCGGGTCAACTGTCACTTGAAAATAAACCTCTACAGTTTGCCCAGGTGCTATGGTTGGTATATTCCATGTTAAGGCATTGTTTGACACAGCTGGCGTGATGTTAGCACTGCCTACCACAAATGTCATGCCCGTGGGGATATCATCACGCATAACCACGCCATAAGCGTTTGCATCCCCAATATTACTTACCCTTATAGTGTAAGTTACCACTTGACCAGCCACCACATAGCTACCGTGGGCTGGGTTGGCAGATTTATTAAAGTTTAGGTTTGGTGTAGGGTCTGGCTCACCGCCGCCATCTACTGTCCAGCTGGCATTTATAACAATGTCGCTGGTTATTGGTGTTGTAAAGTCAAAATCCCAACCTGCAAATATATACCCACTTCTTGTTGGTTGGCTTGTAGGCTCTGTAGCCAAATCACCATGATTTATCGTCTGGTTAGGAAAGCTACCCGCACCACCATGCAGGCTAAAGCTCACCTGATGAGGGGGTATGGCTGTGAATATAGCCGTAAAGGTAGTTGCCTCTTCTATCACATATGCTGCCACCTGTGCGGCCGTAAGGTTTACACTTGGGTCGTTAGAGCTTATCCAATGAGAGAAGCCATAACCTGCATCTGCAACCAAGCTAGGTATTCTAGCGGATGTAACAAGAGTGCCTGCATCTACGTTCACTAGCGTCATGCCAGCATCTGGTGTATATATAGCCCCATTTACACCAGCTGCAAAGGTTACCACAAAAACATCAAGAGACCAACGTGCATATAAAGTGGTGTTGCTGGTGATTGCCGTCGCAAAATCAAAAGGCGTTGTACCCGTTGTTGGGTGTGCAAACCACCCTACAAAAGAATGATGTGCAGGAGGCGTCATTGCACCTTGGTTTGGGTTTGTTGCAAACTCTCCATGGGTGATTGTTTGCGAGGCTGGCGCCGCGCCTCCTCCTCCATTTACATCAAAAGCCACACTATAGGTTGCCACCTCAAAGCTCCACACCGCCGTCAAAGTTACTCCATTGGCAGGCATAGCAAAGGGTTCTCCAGCGTTTAAGGTGGTTACGCCCACAACCCCTTCTACCGCCCAATGCTCAAACGTCCACACACCTGGCGTTGTGCCTCTCGCGGCTGATGTAGTCGTAAGAGCTGGTGCTGCATACACCGTCGCCCCTGCTATATAGCTTGCAGAAGCTGGCGTCGGCATATTATTTTGCAGGGTTGGAAAGTCTCCCGCCGTTGCAACTTGATGGGTTACACTATACGTCCCCGCTTCAAACCTCCACACCGCCGTCAAGGTTACTCCATTGGCTGGCATGGTGAATGGTGCTCCAGCGTTTAAGGTGGTTGTACCCGTTACACCTGCAACGGCCCAGTGCTCAAATATCCACGAGCCAGCAACACCGCCATTTGTGCCAGAGGTGGTTGTAAGGGCTGGTGCTGCATACACCGTCGCCCCCACCCCATGTGCTACCGCCGCTGGTGTTGGCAAGCCCTCTTGCGGTGTTGGAAAAGTGCCTACCGTAGCCACCCCATGGGTTACATTATAGGTGTTTAACCTCCATTGGGCATACAAATTTAATATACCGCTACCAGCCGTCATAAGGGTTCTATCTATAGGCAAGTCAAAGTCAAATTCATAATCTAAATCTACATCACTTGGCGTTGTAGACCACCCTAAAAAGCTATGATTTTCACGGCTTGGCGGCGTAGGCAACGTTACCAAGCCCCCATGTGCCACATCAAATATATCATAAAGCCCATCAGAGCCTGTGTAGTTGTATTGAAAATTCACCCTCTCCCACATACGCACCGCCGTGGCAGATGACGACGCACCAAAAACGCTAGTGCCTGCGGCAGAACGCCAAGTTCTCGCCCCATATCGGTTAACCTGCCCTAGATATGCTGCATTTATAGCACCCTCCACATCGGTTGGCACTTCCATATCAAAGGCGATATATCCCTGTGCACCATCAGGCATAAGGGAGCTTTCAACCCTTATAGTCCTAATTTGCTGGCGGTTGCCCTCAACGCTGGCCCAAGGTTGAAAAGTGGCCGTGCCGTCTATAGCGGCAGATAGAGGCTGTAAAGAATATGTTACAACAAACCCCGCTGGCAATGACGCTGGGTGGCTAAGCAAGTTTAAAGTAAAGCCAAAAGCCTCTCTTTGCACATCTGCCATCTCGGGGTTGGCTAGGTTTGCAGCCACGCCCCCTGCATTAGGCACGGGTATATAAGCCACAAAGCTGCCCACCCCGCCTGAGTTGTTTACATACTCCAAAAGATACTGCAAATTGTCGCTAGGGGCAAGGTTTAGCACCTGTGCATTTGTAACCCAGCTATATCTATGCTCGCTACCAACCCCACCGCCACGCATGCTTGTAGACACAATCAAATCTGGTGCAGGGGTTGTGTTAAAGATGCCCCCTGCCACCGCCACGGTAGTGGTTGCCCCTACCCTGTGGTCGGTAAAGTTAGGTATGCGAACAGGGGAGCTTCCCGTATGGGCGTTTGTAACGAGGTTTGGGTTCATAGGCACTATCATAGCCACTTCACTAGCAGGTATGCTTCCAGTTGGTACTGTGGCGTTTGCACGTATATCAAAATATACTCGCAAGTTTGAGTAGGTAGCAAAGTTCTCGTTCCAAACACCTAAAATAACATCAGGAAAAGCAATACGAAAAACGGGGTGGCCGCCAGTGTCAGCAAGGGGCAGTGCATCAACCACCAATGTGCCATCAGCCACCCTATATGTGTTGCCAGCCCATGTTGCAACTATATTGCTTGGGTCAATTTCAACAACACCTAGAGGTGCACGCAAATATACATAATGCCCACGTAGTGCAGAAGGTCTATTGTTGCCCGCCGCCCAATGAGAATAGTTAAATTGAACATGCAAGCGACTAAAATTGTTACCACCAACTAATGTTCCGCCAGATAAATTGCCAGTTACTGCATAAGAAAAGTTTGTAACAGCATTTGTAGATGTACGCATTATATTTGTGGCGGTGTCTCTTAACCTTTCAGGGTCATTTTCGCCAACGCCATAAGGGTTCTCAACTATGCCCCAAGTGGCTATATCATTAGGATCGCCAGCAAACTCGCCCACCGTTGCATATGCTCTAAAGCCGCCATATGCCCCTAGGTCGGTGCCTGCGGCAGGGTTTAGCACCCTGCCCGCAAATAAGGTGTGTGTATCCTGAAGATTGCTACCTTGCTCACCACCATGCATCGCACCACCAGCAACTATGCCGCCTAATCTAATAAATACTTCCGTTACATACTCATCATCACCTAATTGATTGTGAAGGTTTATATTTACAAACGGGAAAGTTACCCTAGTGCCGCTTATGGGCAGGTTATTCATAATAATGGTATTGCCTTCAGATGTTTGTGCTACTAGATCTGAAATGCCCGCATTACCCGCAGGAAGCCTTAATGCACGCACACCAATATTAGGATAATCAAAAACAATATGCATAGCTTGATTAGTCAAAGGCTCAGAAAATGAATTACTCACTAAAAAGCCACCCAGCTGCGTAAGTGCCGCATCGCTTGGTATAGCCGAAAAGTTATTGGCGGCAGCACTGGTAAACGGGTTAACCTGAAGGCGGTTAACTGGGTCAAATGGTATAGTAATAGCCGTTTGACCCCATTGGCTTAATGCCATGCGACCACTTGTTGCACCTGCTAAAGGGGTTATATAGGCATGTGGGATAGTAAAATTGCGACTAACTCCTTGTTGTGCATCAGCGGCAATCGTCCCATAAAACTGCAAGTTTACGGCAGTGGCAAAAGGTTGCACTAGCCTAACCGATAGTAAGTAAAAATCTGAATTGCTAGGGTCAACCACAGGTGGGTCAAATGTTAGCATTGGTTGTGGACCCGTGAGAGGAACATTTATTCCATCCGTTATTTGTGTTCCGACTGGGCGTATACCTTCAACCTGCAAATCCCTATGAAACCTTGCGGTAAACTCCATCTCTTCAAACAAAATACGACCAGTTGTTGAGCCTCCAGTGTGGTTAAGCGACCTTATGTCAAAGCTCGTCGTCCACGCTTCACCTCTTGAAAAAATTCTATTTCCGCCAGAACCAATAAGTATAAGGCTGGTTTGCCCAGTCAAAATATAGCTTTCCAGCGTTGTTTCATCCGTTGGCGTTGCCGCATCTATCAAGCCAAGCACCTCGGCACTTGTTAAAGTGTTAAGGTTTGCTCCAGTTATACCTATGTTCTCAAATGTAGATACTGTTATAGCGTTTGTGTGCGTCCTCCCAGGTGAATGGGTTATGGCAAAGGCAAACTGCGAACGCACCTGTATACCAAGGTTAACAACAGCTTCTGGTCTTAAAACATAAATAAGCGTGCCGCTGGCTGGTTGAAAGGTGTTGCCCGTCAAATCTTGCACAATGGGCTCATCAAGTATCCACCTTATATCTGACACGGCTGCATATTGTAAAGGCGATAGGCGGTTTACATCAAACTGCCAGTTTGGCCCCGTGCCTGGTATGCGGCCAGGCACAATATCCGCCCCGCCTAGGTGCAAGCCGTTTTCAATTCTAAAAACAAGCACCCCGTCCCCCGACATTAAATCGCTAAAATCCGCATTAACCTCTACAGTTTGCGGCATGTCAAAAGTAGCAGGGAAGAGGGGTAGGGAGATGCTAGAGCCAGGCCCAAAAGGTATGCCGTTTATAGCAGCGTTAACCGTGCTAGAAAATGGCGTAAAGCTGATGTATGGCGTCTCTTCTAGGGTCTCTTCTGGGTTCTCTTCGCTATCGCCCTCTTCTTCTTCCTCCTCATACCCATAGTCTAGGTATGCATCATAATCCCCATCGTCCTCATATGCTTGCAGCACAATAGGGCTAGCCGAAAAAACCATGATAAACGCCAACACAAAAGATGCTAAGCGTTTTAAAAAATCCATTTGTTTTGTTTTCATTATAAATTCTCCTTCAATATGTTGTATCTATATAAACTCTAAAGGTGTTATTATCACCACCGCCCCATCCCCTACCGCCCACCGTCATTGCGGGCTTGACCCGCAATCCCCCTCCTTCCCTAATCGCATCAGGAAGGAGGGGGATCCTGAATCAAGTTCAGGATGACGGTCGGTTTACTCTACTTTGTAAAGCAAATCGGAATGACGTGATCACGCGATAGACCCCGTAGCGAAACCGTTACCTTCACGTCATCCTGAGTTTGACTCAGGATCTAATTGGAGAAGGACACAGCTCTAAATTAAGGCGTACACTATCCCACATAGATCCTGAGTCAAGCTCAGGATGACGACTAGGAGGGTGAGGAGCATTTCGCTACAAGCCTAACGACGGCAGGTGGGAGCGGGCGATAATCTATAGAGATAGTTTTTGCCAAAAAAGCTATGTTATGCGTCCATCCAGCGGGGCAGGTCTATGCCATCAAAAGGCATGGTGGCATCTCTAAAATGCTCAAACTTTAAACGCCACCCGCTGCCGTCTTCTTGAGACGACATGCCTATTAAAATATCCCCGCTGCCCTCATCCACCACATAAAACCAAAACCACGTCTCGCTAGCGTGAAACCATATTTGAAACACGGAGGAAAAGCCGTAATAGCTTATAATGCCGTTAACATCCGCCCTATTTGTGGCGGCGGATAGAGCCGTCAAAATGTCTGGTGTTCTATCCATAGGCTCGGGTTCAGGCTCTGGGTCTTGCTCAGGTTCAGGCTCGGGTTCAGGCTCCCCTTCTTCCTCGTAGGGTTCATAGGCTTGCGGGGCTTCGTAGGGTTCTTTTTCCTGCTTTTCTTCTACCTCTTCTTTCAGGGGGTGTGGGGCACGCTCCTCAACTTGTGGGTCATCTTCCACAATCTCCTCGCTTACATACTCCTCCTCTTCAACCACTACCTCTTCCAAAACATCTTCTGGCTCATCTTCCAAAATAGGCGTCATCACAACTGGGGGCGGGTCTATAACCTCATATGCCTCCCCACTTGGTGATAGTGCAAAATATGCAAATATGGCAGAAACGCCAACCACAACAACCGCCGCCGCAACAACTATAGCCGCTGTAGACGCAACTTTTGCAGACCCACCGCCAAAAGCACCAATGCTAGCTGTAGGGTAGCTTGCAGCAAAGGCTTGCTCTTCAATAAGCAGCACGCTGGCTAGAGCCACAACCACCCCATACTTGCCAAAGCTTGGCTTGTCGCTGCCTTCTATTGTTCGTTTTATTGCCTTTCTAGCTGCGTGCAATGTCATCCTCACGTTAACGCTGGGGCATTTTTGAAGCTTTGCTATCTCTTCCGTGTTCATATCCACATAGTAGTATAAATAAATCATCTCACGCTGCTTTGGCGGCAGCTTGCTTATTATGGCTAAAAGCTCTCTTCGGCTTTCTTTGTTTTGCACATACTTTTCTGGCAAAAAATCTTCGTCTAGGTCTTCAATCTCCATAGGCATGTCATCACTAGAGTGGGATATATGCCCGCCCATGCGTATGTTGCTTTTGTTCTTGTCATAACACTTGCGTGCGGCTATTTTTCTCAAAAAAGCTAAAAGGGTCTCCCCTCTTATCTCGTCGATTTTTTTAAAGGCCGCCATAAAGGTGTCTTGCAGGGCTTCTTCTGCGTCTTCTTTGTTTCTACACAGTTTAGAGCATAAAAAAGCTATATGCCCATAGCAATGCTTATAAATTTCATCAAAAGCCAGCTTGTCGCCTTTTTTATACCTCTCTAACAAGGCATTAAAGTCTATATTGTTTTTGTTTTTAGACATGATTGCACCGCCATTCTAGTTTGTTAAACAACTCTTCAATAGGCACTAAGGCTGACTTGCTGCAATCTATAGCCTTTTGAAAAATCGTAAGTTTAAATCTCAATCTCTCAGAGTATAATACCAAAACACTAGACACATATGCAATAGATAATTCTTCTATATTTACAATTTCGCAAATCGTCAACCCTACAAAACAATATAAAAAAATAACGCTTTGTTCTTCAAAGTTAAACTCATCTATAGAGGCATGCAACACTTCACGAATCAATTCATTTTCAATCAAAACCCTTGGGATTTGGGGCATAGAAATGCTCTTTGACAAAGTTTCTGCATATATATTTTGATTTTTTTCATAGGTCATATATCCATCTCTCCGTTTCTGCCTTATACAGTATATATTCTGCTAAAATTTCAAAACCGTAATGTGATTTTTAGAGGAATATTTTGAAAATAAAGATTGCATAATTTTTGCCATAAGAGGGTAAGTTATTTGCAAATAACTTTAGAAAAGAGGCGACTAAATTGGGTAAAGCAAAATTGTTGATAGTTTATTATAGCATGACAGGGGCAAACTATAAACTTGCAAAGCAAGCATGTGCAGGCACAACGGAAGACGGCATAGAGGTGCGTATGGTAAAGGTTGAAGAGGCGGTAAAGCCCCCATCCGTAAACACTCATGATGCCTACAGGCAGCTGGTAGAGGCAGAGGGAGACATACCCGTAGCCAGCCTTGATGATTTGGTGTGGGCAGATGCCATATTGTTCTCTACCCCCGTTCGTTTTGGGGCGATGGCATCTCAAATAAAGCATTTTATAGACACCACAG
>WQVB01000048.1 GCA_009781815.1 Defluviitaleaceae bacterium | reverse complement strand
GTTGTGCCTCCTCCGCCACAGGCATCAGCCTCTTGCATCAATCTATCCCACGTGGTTTGGTCTACAACGCCAGTTATAGGCAAGCCATAGTCACTTTGGAAGGTGAAAATAGCGTCTCTTGTAGCCGCCCCAAAGTTGCCATCCACCGTTAAAATCCAAAGGCGGTTTTCGCATCTTGAAAGCTTGTTGATGGCTTCTTGTACAGCTCTAACATTTTGCCCCGTGCTGCCCATTTGTATAGGTGAGCCTGGGTAAGGTGGCAGGTTAGGGTCAGGTGGGGTTACCCCGCCGCCGCTACAGCTTGCCGCCTCTTGCATCAGCCTATCCCAAGTGGTGCGGTCTACTACTCCTGTTATAGGCAACCCATATACATTTTGGAAGGTAAATATAGCATCTCTAGTTTGATTGCCAAACACACCATCTACCGTTAAAATCCATAAGCGATTTTGACATTTTGCCAGCTGGTTTATAGCCTCTTGGATAGTCCTAACATTTTGACCACTATCCCCAGGGCGGATAGACGTGCCTGGGAAGGGTGGCGTTATAGGCGGTTGAGGTGGCGGAGGAGTAACCCCACTACAGGCAGCAGCCTCTTCCATCAACCTATCCCAAGTGGCTCTATCCACAACACCAGTTATAGGCAGGCCATAGTCGCTTTGGAAGGTGAAAATAGCGTCTCTTGTTGCAATCCCAAAGTTGCCGTCAACATTTAAAATCCAAAGGCGATTTTCGCAAGCCGCAAGCCTATTTATAGCCTCTTGAATATCCCTTACGCTTTGCCCAGATGCCCCCATTTGTATATTAGAACCTGGGAAGGGCGGGTATGGGTAAGGGTAGCTAGGCCCTTCAGGCTGTAGATCAAGATATTCTCTAAACAATCTATCCCAAGTTATTGGGCCTACGATGCCGTCAATGGTTAAGCCAAAAGTCCTCTGAAAGGCCATCACAGCCTCTCTTGTGCTTTCTCCAAACACGCCGTCTTCAGGCACTTTGCCAATGGTTGGTATAGCTTCTGATAATCTGTTTAGAGCCCCTTGTATTAAACGAGCACTTTCACCAGTAGACCCTAAACGGATAAGGGAACCAGGGTAAGGTGGCATGTTAGGCGGGTTAACAGGCGGGGGCGCAGGCTGAGGCTCTGGTGTGTTTTCTTTTATACCCCAATACACATCATAAAGCTTTCGCCACGTTATAGGCCCTACAACACCATCTACATTAAGCCCGAAAATCCTTTGAAACTCTCTAACAGATTCCGTAGTCAACCCATCAAAACGGCTAGTGTCTGCCACAAAGGGTATAGAATCATAAAATAAGCCTATATAGTCTAGCAAAAATTGCAGCTCCGTAACCAGCCTACCCGTTGCCCCTTGGCGTATCACCGTTGTAGGTGGCGTGCGGCCAATACCTATGCGTATGCCCTCACTATTCATCTCCCAAAGGGCTTTTTCGATAGCATAAATCCTTGATATTTGATACCATGTGGCTCTATCAATAACCCCCGTTTGAGGTAGATTATAAATCTGCTGAAAAACCCTTACAGAATTGCGGGTAGATGCACCAAACACCCCATCAACTGGGTTGATTATAATATCCGTATAGCGGCCAAGCACCCTATTCAAATATCGCTGCATTGTCTCTACCGCAAGGCCGCTAGACCCTTCAGATAAAGAATGCCCAGGCCAAGACTCTAAAGGCCCTTTAAAGTTGTTGCTCTCTCTAAGCTCTAATGCTGGCCTATAATATTTTTCGATAATCTGCCACGCATTCATGCCTCTGTCTCGTGCATCAAAGAAAGACCCCCATTGAGAAAGCCTGCCAGGTATGTTTGCCGTGGTGCCGTCATTATAAAGGGCTAAAAACGGCTCTAAATGCCCTATCTGGGCTAGATATTGATTAAAAATCCCATCAACAATAGCGCTAATCCTCGCCCCTATTGTGCCGTGATGCACATACATTTGGTCGATAGACGTAGCACTTGTAATGTCAAAATTTAAATTTCTTGAACGATAAAATTCTGTGAAAATACGATTTAAGGTTAAAGAGATAATACACCACACATTAGCCGTTATAGTCTCTTCTGGCCAGCTGTCAAAAATCTCATGAGAGGTTACATTTTTGATATAATCAATAAAAGGCACACGCACATTTGGTGCCCATACCTCAGGCCTGCCTAAATGCACCGTAATATAGTTAGGTATGGCAACGTCTCTAGGCTTCCACACATCAGGCCTTAAAAAAGGGTTTTCAGGGTCGTCAAAGTTTACATCTTCAGGGTAAACTGGCCCGTCAAGAGCATGGCCGCTTACATCCATAATCTCTAATATAGGGCTTTCATTTTCAACCAGCGGATGCATCTCTATCACTTGTATGGCCGTGTTGTCTCCAATAACCATAATGCCTTTATAAAGCACTGGGTTATAGCCTTTAGCCTCTACCCTTGCGTTATATCTAGCATATCTTTTCTCTTTTGCATAAGGGTCATAAGTTGTGGTTACGCATGGGGTCTCTAAAATTACCTCTGGTGCGTGCCCTGTTCTATCGGTATGCAATTGGTAAACTACATTGTCCCTTTGGTCTGTCAAGGTGATTGTGGCGTTGTCTATCAAGATGTCTCCTCCAGCTGCAACAACCTGCAACAGAAGCCTTCCTTGAGTGGTCACAATGCATCCCCCCTATTTTTTTATGCAAACCATTCTATGCCTAAAAAAGTTTGGGGGTGATGTGTCCATTGAAATATTTAGAAAATAAAAAACCAAAGCACCGAAGCTTTGGTTTCAGATCGAAGTCGAAATCTAATTTATTGCGTTGACAAACATGCACCCCTGCCGTCATTAAACTTGTAGCGAAACGAACCCAAGTGTCGTCATCCCGTGCTTGACACGGGATCTATGTATGATAGTGTGCAGCCCTGATTGAGCCTGTTCTTCTCCAATTAGATCGGAGCCTGCCCTCAGCTTGACTGGGGGTGTCAAGCACGGGATGACGACATTATATCCTGAGTCAACCTCGAGACACGTCAATCCGATTTCGCCTTGTAGGGAATGGATTTATCCATTCCGTTATTAGGTCTGCACCTCTCTATCCTTTAGTAAGGTAAGACGGAATGGATAAATCCATTCCCTACATGGGCAAAAAGGTCAGATTAGATTGATGTGAGCTCAGGATGACATTCTAGGGGTTTGTCTACAATGAAAAACCAAAGCACCGAAGCTTTGGTTTGTAAGTTTTCTAATATTCCTCTTTATCTTCTCGCAGTCGATTTGATATAGAAGCACCTATGATGAGGGGTGCAGGCACTATAAACGCAGCAATAAAACCTATTCTAAAAAAGAGAATACCAAATATAACTATAGCCGCTATAGTTACCCCAAAAGCAAGAAGGGCTTTACTCAACGCACCCATTGGCTCATCCCCACCCTATATAAGCAACCAAAAGTTTACGGATTGAAAAATATAGCCAGCAAAAGTGTTAAAAATAACCCCGACTATAGGCCTAATAACAAAGCTTACAGCACCAAATATTATCAAAAGGGCTAAAATAGCCTGCAAAGTCTTCTCCAGCTGTATAAGCTTTACACCAGCTTGCGGGTTAATGCCGTTTATAAGCAATATGCCGTTTAAAGGGTATATAGGCAAAATATTTAGAAAAGCAAAATTTAAATTCAAAAAAGATGTGTGAAGCAAAATGCCATATATTATGCGATTCATTTCCTCATGATAGCTCATGTTTGCCGCCCAAAAGGATGATAGCACCGCAAACAATATACCCACAAGCAAGTTAACCAAAAATGGTGCAAAAAACAAGATTATCATAGCTTTTCGCTTGTCTTTAAAGGCAAAAGGCGTTAGCTTAACGGGCTTGCCCCAGCCAAACCTAAAAAGCAACATAAATATACTGCCCAAAGGGTCCATATGCCTTAAGGGGTTTAGGGTCAACCTTCTTTGGGTTTTTACCCCCTCATCCCCCATTTTATAAGCAATGAGAGACTTAGTAAACTCACTTAAAACCACAGCTATAATAACCCCAGGTATGCTCCACAATAAAGCTTGTATGCTTATATTCGGCATATACTTTCATCTCCTTTGGATTGATAAATATTAAAATCCATCTTATGCTTGCTTCTGTTGTGATATCTCTCAATTATATGATAATTATCACCCTTTTTGCCATATAGTAAAAAATCGTCAATCTCTTTATAGGCTATGCCCATTTCTTCTTCATCGGTTTGCCCTGCATACAAGCCTGCAGAGGGGGCTTTGGTGTATAAAACTTCAGGCACTTTTAGATGCTTTAAAAATGCAGCCACCTCCGTTGCCGTTAAATCTGCAATGGGGTTAAAGTCAAAAGCTCCATCCCCCCATTTTGTAAAATAGCCCATATACCTTTCGCTTTTATTGCTAGTGCCTGCAACTAAAGCCCCTCTATTTGCCCCAAGAGCATATAAAGCCGCCATCCTTAAGCGAGGGTTTATGTTGATGCAAGCATCTTTTTTTAACTCTTCATTTAAGCTTCTAACCAAAGCCCCCTTGGTGTGGGTTAAATCAACCTCCAAATATTCTATATCAAAATGCTGAAAAAATAGCAAGGCGTCTTCTTTATCTTTGGCAAAGTTTTCAACAGGCCCACAAGGCATCATAACCCCTAATGTATCGTCGCAGGCCATTTTACACAAAGCCCCAACCAAGGCGGAGTCTTTACCGCCGCTAGCCCCAAAAACAATAGTGTTTACCCCTGCATCTATCAGGTTTTTTTTTATCCAAGCTACCCTTTGTTTTGTTTCTTCAGCAAAATCTCTATTCATTTTTTCTCCCTTGCCTATTTTAGCGTAAGGGGCTTTCTCCCCTTTTTTCGAGTAAGCTCTACAAGGCCTAGGGTGGTCTCCCCCACTACTACAATAGCCATTCTGTCTTTTTTTGCTTCTGCTTGAAGAAAATCTAATAGCTTATACATATTTTCTTTAATATTCATTCGCAAAAAATCTATAATAATAATCCCTGAAAGGTTTCTTAAGCGTATTTGAAAGAGAGCCTCTTTAGCAGCTTCCATGTTTATGGAGCACCTAACGCCATCGCCTCCAGTAAAGCACTTTGAGCTGTTTACATCAATAACCACACAAGCCTCCGTTTGCTCTATTACAATGCTTCCGCCGCATTTTAGCCACACCCGCTTGTTATGTATTTTTTCTATTTGAGTTTCTAAAAGGTTCGCTGCAAACAAGCTCTCTTCACCACTATATAGTGATATTTTATCTTCAAAATCAGGGTAAAGGGGCAAAAGGTCTTTGCAGATGCTTTCATAGGTCGCTTCATCATCAATGGAGATTTCGTCTATATCTTCTTGTATAACCTCAAAAAGGGTTTTCACAATAGCCTCACGAGACCACACAACGCAAGGTACCTCTTCGCCAGTAAAATCAAGGCATTGGGTAAACCTATCAAGCAAGGCTTTAATCTCATTTTTAATTACATCTTCACACATGCCCTCAGCAGCACTACGAAAAATAATAGAAAACTTAGGGGGCAGGCAATCCCTAGCAATAGCTTTTAGCCTTTTGTGTTCATCATCTCCAAGTATTTTCCTAGATATCCCCGCTTTGTCTTCATTTACAGATTTAGACACAATAACATAGCGACCTGTAAAAGAAATACAAGAGGTTACATTTGGGCCTTTATCTTCATTTCTATCTTTTAAAACTTGCACCAACATAGTATCGCCCACTTTTAGTTGAGGGCTTCTTTTAGAAAACTTTCCTTTTTCTCTATTGTCTCGTGTGTCTAAAAAAGCTTGGCTCATGTGGCCATACCCTATGTCAAAGAAAATAAAATGACCACCCGTCTGTTTAACAACGCCAAGATATACATTGCCCACAATGGACTCATCTTCACCATCTTTTAATAGCTCTATCAACTTTCCGTCTTGGGTCAATGCTGTTAGATATTCATCACCCGCTGTGCCAGTGGTACGAGTCATCAAAATTTTCTTCATAAGATAATTTCAGCCCTTTCATATCGCACTTTTTTAAGGTCAAGCCCTAAATGCTCTATTAGCAATTGAGGCTTTAAATTTTTAGCAGAGCCAGTAGCAATGGTGGCCTCTATAACGTTTTCTTTTGCCATTTTAAGCTCAAAAACCCTGCTAGATATATCTTCATTTTTCATTACTTGGTTAAAGGCCTCTTCCATATCTAGGCCATCATTTTCAAAATATATCAAATACCTTGCACTATGCACCAAAGCGGCAGCAGCCTTGCCGATAGACGGCACTATCTCTACCTCTAATATCTCAATTCCATCAGGCATTTGCTGGTTTAGCCTATCTTTCACATCACTAGCTCCAAGATGCTCCACAAGGTAAAACTCCAAAGCCTCTCGACTGCCTGGTATACCTAAAGACAACGGCACAGCAATAGATAAAAGCTGATGAGGGTTAAACCCGCCAGAATATGCCACAGGCAGTTTTGCCCTTTTTATAGCCTTGGCAAAAAAGCTTTGTAGGTCAAGATGGCCGATAAAGCGTGCCATTGCGTATTTTTTAAACCAAACACGATATCTGCTATAAGTCGTCTTAGGGTCTTGCATTTTGAGCCTCCTTTATTAAGTGGCTTTTAGGCACACGTATGTCAATAAAATCCCACGGCAATATCTCTTGAAAGTCTCGCTCTCTAAAGTTATAAAACTCCAAAGACGTCTCACTATCTTCAAGGGCACGGCTCCATATGCTCCAAGAGAAATGCTCGCTCCACCCGTCAAACCTTGCTCCAAGCTCCCACGCTGTTTTGATAAGCTTTCCTATGCGTCTATCGCCCCTTGCCAGCGTGCCTTCAAGCACAGATACATCAGCATCGTGATATTTATAGCTAGCTCGCTTGGTTGTTATATGTTTTTTGACGGTTCGTTGCCTCTCCATAAAGTCTTCGGTGGTTTTTTGAGGCACCCATTGCAACGGGGTGAAAGGCTTGGGGATAAAGCATGATGTTGATATTGTAAGGGCTGGCGGGCGTCGCCTTTGTTCTTTAGGTAGTGAATAATAAATCTCTATCACATCATGAGCAAGCTTGCCTATTGCCGCTAAATCTTCGTCTTCTTCGTGAGGCAAACCGATGATGAAATAGAATTTTATCCTATCCCACCCTCCTTCAAAGGCCATTTTTGCCCCTTCTAAAATCTCCTCTTCAGATATATCTTTGTTTATTAAATCACGCATTTTTTGGCTACCGCCCTCTGGGGCAAATGTAAGGCTTGACTTTCTAACCTGTTGCACCTTTTGCAAAATAGCGGTGTTTGCCGCATCTATACGCATAGATGGCAAAGAGATGCTCACCTTATCTTTAGCAAAGCAGTCGTTAAGCTTGTCTACCAGCTCTTCAAGGTGGGGGTAGTCATTAGTAGCAAGAGACAATAGAGATATCTCATCATGGCCTGATGCTTCAAGCAAAGCCTTGCCCTGGGCAAACAATGTGTCTGCCTTTTTTACTCTATATGGTCTATAGATATAGCCTGCCTGGCAAAAGCGGCAACCTCGCACACAGCCTCTAAAAATCTCCAAAGCCACCCTATTATGTACCGTGTCTATTAGCGGCACTAGCATTTTGTCAGGGTAATATACGGCGTCCATATCTTTCACAAAGGCTTTTTTCACCTGCGTCGGTGCGTTAGGGTTGTTGGGGGTAAAAGCTGCCATGGTGCCGTCATCATTATAGGCAGCATCATAAAAGCTAGGCACATACACCCCTTCAAGCTGGGCTATTTGTTCTAAAAACTCCCTTTTGCTACCCCCTGCCTTTTTGTTGGCTCTATAAATGTCAAAAACAGGCAAAAAGCCCTCTTCAGCCTCACCTATAAAGAAAAAGTCAAAAAAATCAGCCAAAGGCTCAGGGTTAACGGCACAAGGGCCGCCCCCGCATATTATAGGAAAGCCCTCCCCTCTATCTTTCGCCTCAAGGGGTATGCCAGCTAAATCCATCATGTTTAAAATGTTTGTATATGTCATCTCATATTGCAAGGTAAAACCTAAAAAATCAAACTCTCCAATAGGCGTGTAGGTCTCAAGGCTCTTTAAGGGCAAGCCTTCTTCACGCATCACTGCCTCCATGTCTCTCCAAGGGGCAAATGTACGCTCACAATACACCCCATCAAGGCTATTAAAAAGGCTGTATAATATTTGCAAGCCGTTGTGGCTCATGCCCACTTCATACACATCAGGAAAGGCAAAGGTAAAGCGAACATCTACATCATTCAAGTCTTTTCTACAAATATTTATCTCATTACCTATATATCTGCTCGGTTTTTCAACTTTTAACAAAATGTCGTCGTTATACATCTTTTTTTGCCCTTTCTT
>WQVB01000047.1 GCA_009781815.1 Defluviitaleaceae bacterium | reverse complement strand
ATCCCTAAAACTTTAGCAGAACGAACAAGGATTTGGGTCAGTTCCTCAACGGAATACATTTCTAGGCGGGATACTATGCCAAATCTATCCCTTAGGGGGGCAGTTAATAACCCTATCCTCGTTGTTGCCCCAATTAACGTAAACTTTGGCAAATCAAGCCTTAGAGATTTTGCACCCGTACCCTTGCCTATCATAATATCTAGCACAAAATCTTCCATAGCGGGGTAAAGCACCTCTTCTATGGTGTGGTGGAGGCGGTGTATCTCGTCCACAAAAAGCACATCCCCCTCGCCTAGGTCGCTTAAAATGGCTGCCATATCCCCCGCTCGCTCTATGCTGGGGCCAGAGGTATGCTTTATATTTGCACCAATTTCTGTGGCTATAATCTGTGAAAGGGTTGTTTTGCCTAGCCCTGGTGGGCCATATAAAAGCACGTGATCTAAAGTCTCGCCACGCATTTTTGCAGCCTTGATGAAGATTTTAAGGCTGTTTACCGCCTTTTCTTGCCCTATGTAGCCCTCAAAGCTAGATGGTCGCAGCTTGGGGCTAAGCTCTAAATCTTCTTCAGTTTCTATAGAAGTTACGATTCTTTTGCTCATTTGAGTTCTCCTGCTTATTATTTGTCCGTACAAACTTGACTTGGGATCTACAAAGATTGATCGTTACTAAAAAACAATCGGTATCGTGAGATCCCAAATCAAGTTTGGGATGACGATAAGTTATTCTGCCGCTAGACGTTTTAGTGCTTGCCTTATAATCTGCTCCGTTGTCATATCTGCAAGGGCAAGCTCCATCACCACTCGTAACGCCTCGTTTTTAGAGTAACCTAAAGACACAAGGGCTGATGTGGCCTCTTCTTTAGCTTGGGCGTTACCCTGTGATATATTTTGTTGAGGGGCGACATTGCCCGCTATTTCGGTGTTTTTAAGCTTGTCTTTAAGCTCTAGCACAACACGGCTAGCCAGCTTTTTGCCCACACCTTGGGCTAGAGTAAGCTCATCTACCTCTTCCGTTAAGATTGCCAAAATAATACGAGAGGTGTCAAGGGCAGACTGGATAGCAAGAGCAGCCTTTGTGCCAACTCCACTAACAGACGTAAGCATGCCAAACATCTTTACATCTTCAACGCTTAAAAAGCCTATCATAGATATGTCATTTTCTTTTATTTGCAATGCTGTATGTAGCTGAACCTCCACCCCTAAAGAAAGCTGAGATAAGGTGATGCTAGAAGCGTGGATATAATAGCCCATATGCCCTGCCTCTAATATTAAAGCACCCTCTTGTATGTCGGCCACTTTGCCGATTATATATGAAATCAAGATGACTCTCCTCCTTTGTAATCAACTTTAATTTTACAACAAAAAAGGACTTATTGCAAGCCCTTTGATGTGATGGGAGTTAGCGATACTGTTGACTATCTCATGAGCATCATTGCAGGCTCACGTTATTCTAATTTTGAATCCCATTTCCACACCGTCATCCCATGCTTGACACGGGATCTACGTGGGGTAGTGCATGCCCAACTAAGCCTGCCCTTCTCCGATTAGATCCCGTGTCAAGCATGGGATGACGGTAGGGGGGCGAATCAAATTAACGTGAGCTCAGGATGACAGCTCAGGACACTTATAATGCGATAGGTGTTATTTTGCCGCATCGCTTTCCGTTGCCTCTTGCTGCTCTATCATACGGCGGATTATATGCTCGCCGCCATATGTGCCGCTAAGGCCAATGCCGCTTATAGGTGAGCCAGCCCTATACCCCATGAGTAGCGAGGGTGTTGTCTCCGCCGCCGCCTCATAGCGAAACTTTCGCATGGCGTCTTTGGTGGCCTTGTTACATTCTTCTAGTATTTTTTTATCATCCATAATCTAATCCTCCTTACTATTGCCCCTGCACCAAACACTAGACAATCTTTGCGGTTTTTTTGCCACAATGTCTGGTGCAAGGGCAATGCAAACTCTATTACGATAAAATTATTCTTTGCAAAAAACGAAAAATTATCCAACTATAGCCTTGTACATTTACTTTTTTTTTGATATAATAAGACCTGTACCGAAACTACTTCACACATTTTTTCACTTAACGCCATCATTGCTTTTCGATTAGCAAAGTTTCGCTACAAATATAACCACGTAAATTTTAAGACAAAGGAGTTTTTGGATGAAGAACGAAAATGACAAAACAAAAATTATGAAAACAATGGATGCTAACACCGCAGCTGCGTATGTTTCTTACGCCTTTTCTGAAGTTGCAGGCATTTATCCTATAACTCCTTCTTCTAACATGGCTGAAGCTGCAGATTTGTGGGCAGCACAAGGTAAAGAAAATATGTTTGGGCAAAGGCTTAAAGTTGTAGAGATGCAGTCTGAAGGGGGTGCGGCAGGTGTTGTTCACGGCTCTTTGCTTGCAGGGGCTTTAACAACCACTTACACCGCTTCTCAAGGGCTTTTGTTGATGATACCTAATATGTATAAAATCGCAGGGGAGCTTCTCCCTTGTGTTATTCACGTATCTGCCCGTGCTGTTGCTGGGCACGCTTTATCCATTTTTGGCGACCATTCAGACATTATGTCCATCCGCCAAACTGGCTTTGCTATAATGGCTTCAGCAAGCGTGCAAGAGGCTATGGATTTAGGAGCTGTGGCTCACCTTGCCACTTTGACCGCTCGTGTGCCTTTTGTTCACTTTTTCGACGGCTTTAGAACCTCTCACGAGATGCAAAAAATTAGAGTGCTTGATTATGACGATTTACACGCCATAACCGACCATGATGCTATAAAAGAGTTTAGAAAACGTGCATTAAACCCAGAGCACCCCTTTATAAAGGGTACTGCCCAAAACCCTGATATATTTTTCCAGGCCAAGGAGTCTGCAAACAGCTTCCACAACAATGTGCCTGAAGTTGTGGAAAAATATATGGGCGAGATTAATAAGCTAACGGGCAAAAAATATGGCTTGTTTAACTATTATGGTGCGGAAGATGCCACAAAGGTCATTATCGCTATGGGTAGCGTGTGCAGCACCATCCAAGAAGTGGTAGACTGCCTTAGAGAGCGTGGGGAGAAGGTTGGCCTTGTAACCGTTCACCTTTTTAGACCTTTCTCAGCAAAACATCTTATTAATGTGCTGCCTGATACTGTCAAGAAAATCGCTGTTTTAGATAGATGTAAAGAGCCAGGTGCTTTGGGTGAGCCTTTATACCAAGACGTATGCACGGCGGTGCATCAAATGGGCAAGTCTAGCCATTTTGATGTGATTGCTGGTGGGAGATATGGCTTAGGCTCTAAAGACGTAACCCCGCCGCAGATTTTAGCGGTTTACGAGAATTTAAAGCTTGATGAGCCTAAAACCTCTTTCACCATCGGCATTGTAGACGATGTAACCAACCTTTCCCTCCCCTTTGGCGAGAGGATAGACACAACGCCAGAAGGCACAACAAGCTGCAAATTTTGGGGCATTGGCGGTGATGGCACCGTTGGAGCATCCGAAAACTCCATAAAAATTATAGGTGATAAGACGGACAAGTTTGTTCAAGCCTATTTTACCTATGACTCAAAGAAAACAAGCGGCCTTACCGTCTCTCATTTACGTTTTGGTGAGCGACCCATTCGCTCTACCTACCTTGTTAAAGCGGCAGATTTTGTAGCTTGCCATGTTGAAAGCTATATACACCATTTTGACATGCTAAGGGACCTTAAAGAAGGCGGCACTTTCTTGTTTAACTGCCACTACTCCCCCGAGACTTTAGAGGGCTTTTTGCCAAATAGTGTAAAACGAGAGCTGGCAGAAAAGAATATTAATTTTTATATTATTGACGCAGGCAAAATAGCTAGAGAAATAGGGCTTAAACATAGGGTTAACACGGTGTTGCAGGCGGCGTTTTTTAAGCTTGCAGGCATCATTCCTATTGAAGAAGCTGTGGTATACATGAAAGAGGCCATCAAAAACACCTACAGCAAGCGAGGGCAAAAGGTTGTAGACATGAACTATGCTGCTGTTGACGCTGGCCTTGATGGCTTTGTAAAGATTGATGTGCCAGCCCATTGGGCAGGTTTACCTGTGGAAGAAAAACCCACACCTGATGCGGTAAAGTATAACGACAAAGTGGATGCAGACTTTATAAACAACGTAGTCTTCCCTATGATAAACGACAAAGGGGTAAACCTGCCTGTCTCGGCTTTCAAAGGGCGTGAAGACGGCACATTCCCCAACGGCACCTCTGCTTATGAAAAACGTGCAATCGCCTCAAGCGTACCTTGCTGGAAGCCTGAAAACTGCATTAGCTGCAATTTGTGTGCATATGTTTGCCCTCATGCCGTTATCCGCCCGTTTTTGCTTAATGAGGCTGAATATGCCAACAAAGATGCGGATTTTAAGACGAAACCTTTAGGCGAGCCTATAGCAAACCACCACTACTCTCTACAAATATCAACCCTAGACTGCACGGGCTGTACATCATGCTTTAAAGTGTGCCCAGGGCGTGGTGGCGAAAAGGCATTGGAGATGATACCCGCCAAAGGGCAAGCAAGCGAGATGAAGCATTGGTATGCTGCCTTGCAGCTATCTATTAAAGATAACCCGCTTGATAACACAACGGTGCGAGGTAGCCAATACAATACCCCGCTTTTAGAGTTTTCTGGTGCTTGTGCTGGCTGCGGAGAGACCCCCTACGCCAAGCTTATCACCCAGCTTTTTGGCGACAAGATGTACATTGCAAACGCCACGGGCTGCTCCTCTATATGGGGTGCATCTGCCCCTTCAACCCCCTACACCACCAACCACAAGGGGCATGGGCCTGCATGGGCAAACTCGCTGTTTGAAGACAATGCGGAGTTTGGGTATGGAATGTACCTAGCCGCCCAAGCCCGTCGTGAAAAAATGGCGGATGTGATAAATCAGCTTGCCTCTCAAAATATTTCGGAAGATTTGAAAAAAGCATGTGAAGGCTGGATTGATGAGGTTGAAGGCGGGGTTGATACTCTACGTGAGGTAATCAAAAGCCATAATGAGCCTTCCCACCTTATTGATTATATAAAAGATAACGACGACAGCCTTGTTAAAAAGTCTGTTTGGCTTTTTGGTGGAGACGGCTGGGCATATGACATAGGTTATGGCGGCCTTGACCATGTGCTTGCAAGCGGCGAAAACATCAATGTTTTGGTGTTTGACACGGAGGTTTACTCAAATACTGGCGGTCAATCCTCCAAGGCGACACCTACCGCCGCTATGGCAAAGTTTGCAGCGGCTGGCAAGCGTATCCGTAAGAAGGATTTGGGGCTTAACGCTATTAACTACGGCTATGTATATGTAGCACAAGTGGCCATGGGGGCGGATTATAACCAAACCTTAAAGGCCATACGTGAGGCAGAGGCATACAACGGCCCATCCCTCATAATCGCATACTCCCCATGTATTGCCCAAGGGATAGACATGACGGACACACAAAACCAAATGAAAAAAGCGGTAGAAGCTGGATATTGGCATCTATATCGCCACAACCCAACCCTTGCAGATGAAGGCAAAAACCCGTTTGTTTTAGACTCTAAAGAGCCTAAGGGTGATTTTGTAGAGCATTTAGCAAGCGAGGGGCGTTATACTGCCCTTAAAATCGCCTTTCCTGAAGTGGCGGATGAGTTGTTTAACCAAGCCCATGAGGACGCAAAAAGACGCTATGAAACATATAGAAAGAAGGCTGAAAATGAATAGGCGAACACTTTTGTTCCTCTTCGCTTTGGCTCTTCTAATCTTAGGGGCGGGCTGTGGCAACAGAGATGAACCTGAAGAGGGCAAGGTTACCCCGCCTATACAAGCCCCTGAAGAGCCTGAAGAAGAAATATATATATCCCCCGAGGGCATGGTTAGAAGCCGCCTAACGGGGAGGTACATATATGAAGAGGCAGCAAACAGACGCCCCTTTGCGGTGGTTTATAATAACGAAAACCGTGCCATGCCTCAAGCAGGCCTTATGGATGCGGCCATAATATACGAGGTGCTTGCAGAGGGGGTAACAACCCGCCTTGTAGCTATTTTTGAGGATTTTAGTCAGCCTATGATAGGTCCCGTTCGCTCTAGCCGCAACTATATGGCGGATATTGCCGCAGGCTATGGGGCAGTTTTTGTTCATCATGGTGGCAGCCCCACGGGCTATAATCGCATTAGTCAGCTTGGTTTAAATGCTTTAGATGGCATGCGTTATGAAGGCTCGATTTTTTGGCGTGATGCTAATAGGCGTAGCACAAGGGGCTTTGAGCACTCCTCCGTTACGTCTGGTGAGCGGCTCTTAGAGGCTGTAGATAGCCGCAATGTCAACATGGAAGCTAATGCAGATTTAGGTGTGTTCGATTTTTTTGAATATTTCACCGCACCCTATGGTAGAGAGCTGGCGGATAGCCTTCGCATAGCTTCTCATAGCTCTGATTTTAGGTTTGATGGGGAGCGTGGCGTATATTACAAGTATATTTTCGGCAACCCTCATATGGATGAATACACAGATGAGCAAATATACGTTAGCAATGTGCTGGTGAAGGTTACCACAATATATGTGATAGCTGGAGACCCTGAAGGCAGGCGTAATGTTTATCTTATAGGCAGCGGGCATGGCTATTTAGCAACTGGCGGCACATGGCAGCGTGTCTATTGGGAAAAGCAAAACGCCCATGCACAAACGGTGTGGAGAGATGAGAGTGGCAACGCCTTAACCTTAAATCAAGGTCGCACATGGGTGCCTATAGTGAACGCCTCCCCTACTTTCACAATATTTGAAAACGATATGGAGGAATAAAATGGATAGCAATTTTAAATCAGGCTTTGTGGCTATTGTAGGTAGGCCAAATGTGGGCAAATCAACCCTTTTAAACTCTCTAATGGGTGCTAAAATAGCCATTATTACAAACAAACCCCAAACCACAAGAAACAACATTAGAGGCATAATAACCAATGAAGATTGCCAAGTGGTGTTTATCGACACGCCAGGCATACACAAGCCAAAAGACAAGCTATCAGAAAATATGGTTAAAATGGCAGACAACACCATCAAAGACGGTGATATTGTGCTGTTTGTAACCTCACCCGCTGAGAAAAGCGACATACACCCTGCTGATAAAGATATTTTGGAGGGGCTTGCTAAAAAAAGTGGCAAAAAGTTTTTAGTCATCAACAAAATCGACACAGTGAGCAAAGATAGGCTGCTGCCCATAACTCAAGCCTATAACGAGGCTTGTAAATTTGACGAAACCTTCCCTATATCAGCACTAAAAGGGCAAAACTTGTTGGCTTTGAAGGAGCATATATTTGAAAACCTGCCACAAGGGCCAAAATACTTTCCTGATGATATGTCGACAGACTCTCCTGATGAGTTTTTGGTGGCGGAGATGATACGTGAGAAGGCGTTGTATCTTTTGCAAGAGGAGATACCCCACGGCATTAATGTGGAGGTAAGCTCGCTAAAAGCTCGCAAAGATAAAGATATTGTAGATATAGAGGCCACCATATATTGCGAAAAAAACAGCCATAAGGGCATGGTTATCGGCAAAAATGGTGCAATGTTAAAAGAGATTGGCACGAGAGCTAGAAAAGATATTCAAAGGCTTTATGAAGATAAAGTGAACCTGCAACTGTGGGTTAAAATTAAAGAAAATTGGCGAGATTCAGACTTTTTTATGCGTAGTTTTGGCTTTAAAGCTGATAAGTAAAAATTGCCTGCATACAAAAAATGACACTTACATAAAATAAGCCCATGACAAAATTTTATGGGGGCATCATTATGCAAGATGATTTATGGAATTTGTTTATAGAAACAGGCAGCATTGACGCTTTTTTAGATTATAAAAGTTACACAAAATTCGGAAGGAAATAGACGGCACCTATGGGCGTTATTAAAGATAAAGGCTTGGTTTTAAGAGAATGGGCAGATGCCGAAAGCAACAAAAGGCTTGTTTTGCTGACAGAAAACCAAGGCAAAATCTCGGTTTTTGCTCGTGGTGCAAAGGGTGCAAAAAGCAAGCTCGCTATAAGTAAACTTTCTTATAGTGAGCTAGTTCTTTTTGACGGTGGCAGCTTTTTAAGCCTAAGCCAAACCTGCCCTATTAAGACATTTAACAACATACCAAGCCATTATGAAGCCTATTGCACAGCGGCATTTTTTCTTGAGTTGCTTGACAAAACCATAATGGCAAAAATGCAAACCAAAGACGCCATTAAGCTCATTCTTAAGGCTTTTAACCACCTAGACTGCCACCCCGAAAAACACAAAACCATCTTTGCGGCATTTATCTTTAAATTCTTGCAAAGTGAGGGTATATCGCCTTTTGTGGAGAGTTGCTACAACTGCCATGAAGAGAGCACAAGTTTTTTT
>WQVB01000046.1 GCA_009781815.1 Defluviitaleaceae bacterium | reverse complement strand
GATAAAAAAGAGGCATACCGCCTTGTGCCGTCTGCCTTTAACAAGAAAAAAGCCCCTCGCAAAGCATGAGAACTTAGAGTGCGAGCAAATTCCACTTTCGTAACCCCAAGCTCAAATCATTCTAGCTCGTCAATCACTTAAGCCCGTCATTAGACTTGCTGCGAAATTAACTCCTAGTCGTCATCCTGAGCTTGACTCAGGATCTAATTGGAGAAGGGCAGTCTTAATTAAGTCATGTGCTATCATACATAGATCCTGAGTCAAGCTCAGGATGACATTATGGGGAAAATGATAATTTGGCAACAAGTCTAATGACGATAGGTGCATACAGTTTAAAGCCCTCCACAAAACGTGAAGGGCTTTTTATCTGTTTTTAGATGCTAAAATTTGATTATTTCGGCTTCTTCTATAGCTTTTTCATACATTTCAAGCAAGTTCGGCACATCTCGCTCTATGTTTTGGATGATGGATAGCTTTGGCTTTGTTTCTGGGTGCTTTGGCAAAAAAAGCGTGCAACAGTCATCAAAAGGGCGAATAGATATTTCAAAAGTGCCTATTTTTTTAGCGATATCTACAATATCTTTTTTGTCAAAGCAAGCTAAAGGGCGGATGATGGGCAGGTCTGTGGTGTGTGCCATTGCCTTTAGGCTATGCAAGGTTTGGCTTGCCACCTGACCCACGGCGTCCCCAGTTATCAACGCTAGGGCGTTCTCCCTCTCGGCAACCTTATCCGTAATTTTAAGCATAGAGCGTTTTAGGAGGATTGTGATTTTTTCAGGCGGGGTGTTGTCTGCAAGGTGGAGCTGTATGTGGGTAAAATTGACGATATACAGCTTTAGCCTGCCCGTAAAGTGAGACAGCTGTTTAGCAATATCCACAACCTTATCTTTTGCCCGCTCCGAGGTGTAGGGCGGGGCGTGGAAGTAAACCGCCGTGATATCCACCCCACGTTTGGCGGCTAAAAAGCCAGCCACAGGGCTGTCGATGCCCCCAGAAAGCAGCAGCACCCCTTTGCCAGCAGAGCCAGGGGGCAAGCCTCCAAGCCCCTCTACTTCGGCGGTTTGAGAGTATATATAAATATCATTGCGAATCTCTACCATTAGGTTAAAATCGGGGTTTTTAACATCCACTTTAAGGCTAGGCAAGCTTTCGAGGATAAAGCCGCCAATATCCGCCGATATTTCATCAGATCGGCCTGGCCAAGCCTTGTCTGCCCTTTTGGTGGTTACCTTAAAGGTGGCAAGGTCGCCTATATGCTCTTTGGTATAGGCGATACACGCCGCCTTTACATTATCCATATTTTTATCATTAGCAAGCTTAATGCCGCTACAAACCGACGTGATACCGAAAATGCAAGAAATGCGAGGGATGTGGCGTGCAAGCCCCGTGTCTTCACTTCGCAAGATAATACGCCCTTGCTCTTTATAAAGCTTGTAGGCAACACCGCTATCGGCTAGATTTTTGCGTATGGCGTCCATCAGCATGTTTTCGTATATATGGCGGTTTCCTTTTCGCAAAGCCACCTCGCCATATTTTATAAGCAATACCTCTTGATAATCCATCATCTTCTTGTCGTTCTCCTTAAAAATTTTACACAATCGGCAAGCTTGTCCGTTGCCTCTTTTATCTCATTCAAAGTGTTATCTGGCGAAAAGCTAAAACGAACAGCCGTCTCCGCTATCTCCTTAGAAAATCCATAAGACATAAGCACGCTAGAGTGGGCATTTTTTTGTTTTTTATTTGATGCACAAGCCGAGCCTGAAGAGATGTAGACCCCCTCTGCCGACAAAGCATTTAAAAGCACCTCAGGTTTGATACCTTTAATGCTAATGTTTAGAATATAAGGGCTTGTGCGACCTCCATTTATTTGTATATCTCCAATGCCCTCTAAAGTCCCAATAAAGGCGGACTTCAAGCTTAAAGTATGGTCAAAATTTTCTCGATGCTTGCCCCAAAAATCTAAAGCAGCCGCCCCAAAAGCGGCAATGCCCGCCACATTCTCCGTGCCACTTCTAATATTACCCTCTTGCCCGCCACCATAAAACAGCGGAGGGATCGAAAGGCCTTCTCTAATATACAAAGCCCCGCAGCCCTTAAAACCACCAACCTTGTGAGCTGACATAGCCGCAAGGTCTATTTGTGCTTTTTTGACATCAATAGGCAGCTTGCAAAAAGATTGGGCTATATCCACGTGGAACATAGTGGCTGGGCTTGCTTTTTTCAGGGCACAGCCAATAGCCTCTATATTTTGAACGCTCCCTGTCTCGCTATTAACATGGTGGATGGATACAAGGCATGTTGGCTCTTTTAGGACTTCCTCCAGCTCTTCAATATCAATGCCACCACCTGTGTTTAGATTCAAAAAGTAAAGCTCAAATCCCTCTTTATCTGCCAGCCTCTTTAAAGGCTCAATGGCAGATGAATGCTCAGCTTTGGTGGTTATAATCCTCTTACCACGGGTCAGCTTTGCCCCACCAAAAATAGCCATATTGTTAGCTTCTGTGCCGCCGCTGGTAAAGTATATCTCTTTAGGGCTAACCCCTATTATGCCAGCTATAGATTGCCTAGCAAAGGTCATCTCTTTTTCAGCATCAATACCCATTTGGTGTAGAGACGAAGGGTTGCCAAAACTGCCTATAGAGCGGTTAAATGCATCTATGGCAGCTTGGCTTGGTTTTGTGGTGGCGGCGTGGTCTAGGTAAATCACACTACACCGCTTTTTTTGTAAAATTATCAATAATATATATAAGGGAGTCTATATTTGTTAAAGGTGATAAGCGGGCAATCATCACTGGCACCTCTTCCCCTGAGCTATCAAGAGAGAAAAAATGCACGGCAGACCCATCTGCAAATTTAATACTTGAAATTTGGCTAAGGTGCACTTGTTTTTGATGCTTTCTTGTTTCAAGCTTAAAATACCCCTGGCTAAACTCAAGCTCTTTGCCAAAGCTGATGTCTAGCTGGTTTATGTTTTCAGCCGTAACCCCCTCAAAGGTATAGGCCGCAATAGCAGCAGAAAGGCTGCTGCCAGCATTTCTTAATATAGTGTGGTTTTTGCCTTCTTTCATGTTTAGGGTAATGGTGCGGTTCTTTGTGTTTTTTCTCTTATTAAGCTTTTTGGCAGAGGTGCCGCTGCCCCCCGTAACTGCCTCATGCACAAGAAAGCCAACAAGGCCGCCTATAGCCCAAGCAGCAGCCCCCGAGCTGTCAAGCTCCCCTGCGTCTATAACGCTTTCTATCTCATCAAAGGCTATCCTCGTCTCTTTATTGCGTTTTTCAAGCACAACACCCTTTTCAAAAATGGTTACAGTTTCTTTTTTTACAAGTACAAACACCCCAACCATAAGGGCTGCGGCAACATATATGATGACCAATAAAGGCACTGGTATAGGGTCGTGTGCTGGGTTCATGTCTTGAAAGTTAAATGTAATGCCCAATGCTGTAAGTAAAAATATAATGGCCGCAAAGGCAAACAAAACACGTAGCCCTATAACCTTGCCTGTTTTTGTTTCGATTTGCTCTAGTTGCTTTCCAAATGTGTAATCCATTTCTATTCTCCTTTTTTGCTCCCAAAATTTTCTATAATATATAACATTAAGTCCACATTCATAACGGGGTGGATAAGGGCGTGTATAACCGCCTTCTCTTGCCCATCTTCTCCAACTGCAAAAAGTGTAGCGTTTACGTCATCATCAAAATCTACATTATGTAATTTGGCTATAATGCACCTGCTTTTGATGCTTTTTGGTATCAAGCACAAAATGCCTATCTTTAAAGCTAAGATCGTCTCCAAAAGATATATTTAAATCTTGCAAATTATCTATAGTAATATCTCTAAAAGTATATGCTAAAAATGCATTGTAAAGGGCATAGCCTGCGGTATTTACAATACCCATTTTTCTGCCGTTTTTAGTTTGTACCGTTACCCCTCTCAAAAATATGCCTTTTTGGGCATTTCTCTTAGTGGTGAAGTGATGCGTAGCTCGACCTATCACACTATCTTCTATTACATCCGTATCTATAATGCCTTTAGCATCCCCAAAAGAGATTTTATCTATATTGTTGCCCTTTTCAAAGGTGAAGCCGCCTTCAAATATCTTTACGGTTTGGCTTTTAAACACAAACATAACCGCTACAAGACCCACAGCAGCTGCAAAAAAGATATAAGGAAGAAAAGCTGGGGCATCATCCAATGTTATCCACCCAAAAAAGTCAAACATAACCTCTAGTCCCAAAACCACAAGGGCGACAGCCCCTAGGGCAAGCACAACACGCACAACAGCTATATTGCGGCCTTTTGTTTCAAATTCTCCAATTTTTTCGCCAAATGTTTGATCCATCTTCCATCTCCTTGTTTATAATTCTCGTAATTAATATTTTCTCCCTTATTGCTTTCAAAGCTCCCCTAATATTTATAATGAAGCTACCCCCTACCATCATCCTAAGCCAAGCCTTACCCTTCTGCTGGAGCCTGCCCTCAACTTGATTGGGGGGCAGCAGGGAGACCGAGGGCTGATGGCAGGCTCCACATTAGAGCGAAGAGCCGTGGAGGTATGGGTGTTTTTGAGCTAAACAGCTATATCCATACACTTATATATAGGGCTAAATTTTATGAAACATCAAAAAATTTATATATGCCAAGGCAACAGCGGCGGCGTTTTCTGCTCGCAATATTCGCCTGCCAAGGGTGATTGGGGTGATATTGTTAGTTTTTAAGCTCTCAACCTCTTCCGTCGAAAAGCCACCCTCGCTGCCTACAAAAATACCTATTGTAGCTTTTGTTGATATATCACCAAAACGGGCGTCTTGCTCTCCCTCATAGCACACAAAGGCTGCATCCATACCCTTTGCCATCTCCACAGCTTTTTCAAGAGATATTATATGGCCTATTTTAGGCACATAACCCCTATGGGCATGTTTTGCAGCCGCCTCGGCGTTTTTTTGCCATTTGGCAACCTTTTTTGCCCTCTCTGCCTCTTTAGGGCGAGAGATACATCGAGATGTAATAATAGGGGTGATTTGAGCAACGCCAAGCTCAATGCTTCGCTCTATAATATCCCCCATTTTATCACCCTTAGGAAGGGCTTGAAAAAGGGTGATGTGGGCTGGCATCTCGTTTTCGTTAGGCTTTGCATCAACCACATCAGCCACAACCTCGCTTTTAGTGATGCTTTTTACCTTGCAATTATAATCCACCCTATGGCTACATATGGTTATCTCTTCGCCAATATGAAGGCGTAAAACATTGCCGTGGGCTGCATTTTCTCCATCAAGGGTTATTTGATTGCTTCTAATATCTACACTATCCACGAAAAACCGATGCATAAGCCAGCCAATTATCCTTCTTTGTAATCTCTAAAATCTCAAAGCCTGCCCCTTGCAACGCCTGGGTTACCTCTTCTTCTCTATCGTCTATAATGCCCCCGCAAATAAACTTGCCCCCCGCCTTTATAACCTTTGCCACAAGGGGGCTTAGGGGGATTATAACATCAGCCACTATATTTGCCACAACCACATCATAGCAGCCTTCCATAGGGTCTCTTAGGGGGTTAAGCACATAAGCATTTATTTTGCTTTTGTCGATGCCGTTAAGCTCTGCATTGATATTGGTCATTTTGATTGCTGCTGGGTCTATATCTATAGCCGTTGTGTGGCTTGCCCCAAGCAGCAACCCAATGGTTGCCAAAATGCCGCTGCCACAGCCTATATCAAAGGCAACGTCCCCCTTTTGCAAGTGCTTCTCTAAAAGGCAAATGCACAAAGACGTGCTTTGGTGCTGCCCCGTGCCAAAAACATGGCCAGGGTCTATAGTAAAAACTATCTCGCCATCTTTGGCGTCATAATCCTCCCAAAAAGGGCGTATGATGATGCCTTCGCCTACCTTAAAGGGCTTATAGTGCTGCTTCCAAGCTTCAGACCAGTCATCCTCCACCAAATCTTGCTCAACCACAACACCTTCTATAGCCTGCAAAGCCCCTACCACGGCTGGCATTTTTGCCTCCGCCTCTTCTTTAGACAAGAAAAACCGCACACCTACAGGGCCTCTAGCATGTAAAATATCATCCTCAGCATAGTCCCAATTATGCTCTTCACCCTCGTTTAAAAAGCGTAAGTTTTCAGTTGGGTCTATAATCTCGATTTCTTCAATATCATGGATAGCTAGTATGCCACAGGTCTCTTCAATATGGTCTGGGCTTTGTAGCTTTATGTTAATCTTCATCCAAGAGGCCATTATGCTTTAGCTCCTTTTTTCTCGCCACGCCCCATCAGGCCTGTGCAAATATATCCTAAAGCTATGGCAGAAGCGATAAGAGCCACATCACGCAAAATAGGCAAAAACTCTCCTCTTGAGAAGGTGTAGGCGATAGGGTCTTGTATGCCTATATTAAACAAGATATACACCGCACCAATAACCAAGCCCATCACGGCAAAATACACCGTATGCTCTCGTTTTTGAAGCAATGCAGCTATAAGCTTTGAAGCAATAACAAGGCCGATAACAGCCCCCACAAAAAAGATAAGGAGGATAAGCAAAGCATTTAAGCCTAAATACCAAGCCCCTTCTTGCCTTTGAAATGTCATCATTATGGAGCTTGCAAAGTTTGACGCCGCACCATATACCGTGTCAAACTGACCAATTAAAATAAGTATCATAGCCCCGCTAACTCCAGGGAACATTATGAGCAAGCAAGCTATAAAGCCCGCCGCAAAGATGATGGCCACCTCGCCAAAGCTAGTGATATATGTGATATACGCCCCATACTCCCCCTCAACGGTGGTAGGGGTAAAAAAGCTTAAAGTGAGGATGACAGCAAGGCCAAGCACCAAAAACACAAAGTTAAACTTTTGCGGCAGCCCTGGCTTCATCCTTCTATATATAACAGGTATAGAGCCTAAAACAAGCCCTATAAAAAACGCATATGAAGGGATGGGGAAGCGATCGATAACAAACAATAAAAAGCCAACAGATGCCAAAATGCCCGCAGCAGCACCTGCCCCTATAGGCAACAAAAACTTAAGGCTTTGCTTTGCCTGCTTGCGAAAGCTGTTTAAACTTTCAATTAATTTTTCATAAATGCCTAAAACCACCGCAAAGGTAGAGGCAGAAAGGCCAGGTATAACAAGGGCAAGGCCGATAAAAATACCTTTAATAAAATTGATAATCATACGTGGTTATACTCCTTGATTTTATATTTCTCTATTGAACAACTGCATCCACATCGTCGTTCCGCACTCCCATCATTGTGGGATTGAACCCCCCTAGCCGTCATCCCGTGCTTGACACGGGATATACTTGGGGCAGGGCAGGCTTAGTTGGGGTTGCACTATCATACATAGATCCCGTGTCAAGCACGGGATGACGACGCTTGGGTTCGTTTCGCTACAAGTCTAATGACGGAAGGGATAGTTTATCAATGAAGGCGTGGCTTACCGCCCCTTATATTTGAGTCGAAAAAAACGCTTTAAAAAGCTTCAAAACATACTCATTATCCACAACCGCACCAAGCTCTCTTATAGAGTGCATACCAAGCACGGCCAAGCCCATATCTACAACCTTTATACCCATGTTTGCCGCCATCATAGCCCCTATGGTAGAGCCCCCTTGCACATCAGACCTCGTGATATACCCTTGGCAAGGCACGCAAGCTGCCTCACATAAGCCTTTAAAAACAGCGGCGGTGTAGCCGTTTGTAGCATATTTTTGCATGGCGGAGTATTTTAAAAGCACGCCGCCGCCCATAATGGATTTTGTGGTTGGGTCGTCTTTATCTGCATAGTTTGGGTTGGTAGCATGGCCCAAATCTGCCGAGATAACAAATGTATTTGCCAACGCCACCTCAAGGTTTTCTTTGGTGATACGCTTGATAATGGAAAGCAAAAAGCGAGACTCACCCCCGTGGGCTGTTAAAGAGCCTATCTCTTCATTATCAGGGCAATATAAAATTTGGGTAAATGGGGCGGGTGAGGCGTTTTTAATAGTTTGCAAGCCAGCCCACACCATCCAAAGGTCGTCAAGCCTTGGGGATGAGATAAACTCCTCCTCACGCCCTACAAGCTCACCTTTAGCATATTCATAAAGGGTCAAATCAAAATCTAAAATTTCCCCTACATCACACCCTAGCTCTAATGTTAAAAGCCCTAGCAAATAGCCGTCTTTTTCAAGCTCACTATTAACCATAGCCGCCAAGGGCAAGGTGTCGCTTTGAGGGTTTATTTTAAACCCTTGGTTAACCTCTCGGTTTAAATGTATAGCCAAAGAGGGGATTACGACAAGGGGCTTGTTGATGTTAATAAACTTTTCAACAGGGGTTAAAAAGCTGCCTCCCTTAAGCAACACACGGCCAGCAAGGGCAAGTGG
>WQVB01000045.1 GCA_009781815.1 Defluviitaleaceae bacterium | reverse complement strand
CAGGGGCGTTTTTGCTATAAGCTTTCAAAATCCGATCCTTCTCCTTCGCTAATTCTTTATCTTCAAAACGCACCATTACACAATCTTCGCACACTCCCATATGGTTTAGGCTAATATGGCTTAAAGTGCATTTATAATGGTCGTTGTAGATGCAATGGTCATTGTCGCATTTCATTTCTTCCACCCACTTGCCGATCAGACTCGTAATCCCCTAGTCGTCATCCCGCACTCACGTCATTCCGATTTGTACTCATATTGTCATTGCGGACTTGATCCGCAATCCCCTTCCTCCCTAAAGGGTTCGGTTATGAGATAACTAATAGTCGAAGTAGTGCTATGAAGGCAGGGGATTGCGGATCAAGTCCGCAATGACGTGTCTTGAGCTTGACTCAGGATCTATGTATGATAGTGCATGCCTGATTAAGACTGCCCTCCTCCAATTAGATCGGAGGCTGCCCTACCCCGATTAGATCCCGTGTCAAGCACGGGATGACGACTAGGGGAATTTATCAACTTATTTTAAGTGAATAATAAGATTATATCACAAATTTAACTAAAATCAAGTGTATATTTAGTATATATAAAGTTGATTATGAGTTTAGAGGTGATTTGAATGAAAGAAGAAATGAAAAGAGATAAGCATTTGGGGCTTAAGATTAATTCTGAAATGCTAAAAAAGCTGCACTACATATCTGCTTATGATGGCAGATCAACCACTAGGCAGGTGTTGTTTTTGATAAACAAAGCCATTCGAGAGTTTGAAAAAGAGCATGGTAAGATTGAATTGCAGGAGGAGAAAGGGTGATTACCTCTTTTCCGTTATCATTCAGGTAGAATTATTATCATGCTTAGGGTAAACCATTGCGGAAGGGATAAATCCCTTCCCTACAGGGTAGATTGGATTATAAGTCTATGCCCGCAATAGACCTGTAACGAAACCATCCCCTTCATGTCATCCTGAGCTTGACTCAGGATCTAATTGGAGAAGGACGCAGCTCAAAATTAAGGTGTGTACTATCCCGCATAGATCCTGAGTCAAGCTCAGGATGACGAGAGGGAGAGTGCGGCGTGATGGGGAGGAGTGTTAATTTTACAACAAGTCTAATGACGATTGAGAAGGTGATGGCGTCAAAGATACATAATATGTACAAAATAGCGTACAATAATATTGACAAAGACCAAAATGTACGCTATAATGTGCATATAACAATGCGAGGGGTGTGTTTTCATGAAAATTATAACCGCATCATCAGCTAGGCAAAACTTATTTGAGATTTTAGACAATACCATATTACACAACCAGCCCACCCACATCACCACAAAAAGGGGCAATGCGGTGCTGATTAGTGAGGAAGATTATGAGGGGTTTTTAGAGACGGTTTATCTAATGTCAAGCCCACAAACCTCTAAGGAGATAATAGAAGGCATTGGCGAAGCTCTTGAGGATTGTGTTGATGAGGCATTGGTAGATTGGGATGTATAACATTAAATATACCAAAGCCGCACAAAAGCATATACCTTTGCTTAAAAGTGCAAAACTTGACAAACAAGCAAAAGCTTTAATTGAGATTGTTAAGGCTAACCCCTACCAAAACCCGCCCCCTTATGAAAAGCTAGTAGGCAATTTTAAGGGGTTACTCTTAAGGCGGCTCAACCGCCAGCATAGGTTTGTTTATGAGGTTTTTGAAGAAGAAAAGAGCATAAAAGTTATTAGTATGTGGACTCATTACGAGTTTCTCTAATCGCTGTTCATATGGCAATTAGCCTTACTTCCCAATCTCCCCTTAATACAATCAGCATAAGGAGATTGCGGATCAAGTCCACAATGACGAATCAAAAACCCTCAAATTTCAGCTTGAAGTTTGAGGGTTTTTGACATATAATGAAGATAGAATACTTAAGGGCTTGATAGGAGGAAGTGAGATGAAAAGATATATTGACTTGCGGTCAGACACGGTAACCATGCCCACAGAAGCCATGAAAAGTGCTATGCTGGAGGCTGCGGTTGGGGATGATGTGTATGAAGACGACCCAACCGTAATCGAGCTTGAAAAGCTGGCGGCAGAGATGGTGGGTAAAGAGGCGGCGTTATTTGTGCCATCAGGCACTATGGCAAACCAGATTGCCCTTATGGCTTTTTGCAAACGGGGGGATGAGGTAATTTTAGGCAAAAAGTCTCACATTGTGGCTTATGAGGTGGGGGGTGCGGCGGTGTTGGCTGGGGCGAGCTATGCCCTTGTGGATAATGCTGACGAGATAATCACCCCGCAAGATATAGTCGACAACATACGCCCAAAGGAGGTGCACCAGCCTGACACGGGGCTTGTGTGCCTTGAAAATGCCCTTGGCAGCGGGCGGGTGGTGCCTCTTGAGGCTATGAAGGCGGCTTATGATGAGGCCAAGAGGCAAGGCTTGCCTGTGTATCTTGACGGGGCAAGGTTGTTTAACGCTGCCACGGCACTAGGTTGTGAAGCTAGAGATATTGCTCAATATGCCGATGCTTTGATGTTTTGTGTGTCTAAAGGGCTGGCAGCACCTGTTGGGTCGCTTTTGTGTGGTGATGCGGTTTTTATCCACCAGGCTAGGCGTTATCGCAAGATGTTAGGCGGAGGCATGCGTCAAGTGGGCATACTTGCGGCGGCTGGCATTGTGGCTCTTAAAGAGATGACAAAGAGGTTGCATATAGACCACGAGAACACCAAAACGCTGGCTGGGTTGCTGGACGCTATAGACGGCATAACTGTTGATAAAACAAAGCTTGACATTAACTTGATTTTCTTTAATATACATAAAAGCGGCTTTGACCATGGCTCATTCGCTAGCAAAATGCTGGCTGAGGGCATAAAAATAAATAAGGGCAACAAGGGTGCATATCGCTTTGCAACTCATAATGATGTAAACGCCCAAGATATCACCTTTGTGGTGGAGGCCATTAAGAATTTATTACAATAATGTTGACTTTGATGAGGCGGCATATTATAATAAGAAATGAATTTTAGCTCTTATTTTTATGGAGGATATAAAATATGCCAAATGCAAAAGTGTTATCAAGAGCAAATATACAATCTTTAACCATCACCGCTATAATGGTGTCCATCACCGCTATAATGTCTTTTACGCCACTTGGCACGGTGCCTTTGCCCGTTATAAGCATAACGTGGGCGTTTTTGCCAGCTATTATCACGGCGGTTGCTGTGGGCTTTTGGCAAGGGGTGTTTGTGGCTCTTTCAGCGGGGATATTTAGCTTTATACGCTCTTATTTTGTTATAACTTGGCTGTCGCCTTTTTTGCAAAACCCTTTAACGTCGGTTTTGCCACGGGTGATGATAGCTGTTGTGGTTTTCTTGGTTTTTAAAGCTCTATCCCAAACGAAGCTGCCTAAAATTGTAAATGTGGCTATTGCGGCTGCGGCGGGCAGCATCACAAACACCGTAGGGGTGCTTGGCAGCATATGGGTTTTATATGGTGCTGGCATAAACAATGCGGCTATAGAAAGGGGCTACACAGGGGTGTGGGCTATGTATGTGAGTATTATCACGGCAAATGCCTCCCTTGAGCTTGTGGGCAACACAATTATTGCTACGGCTATTATAATGACATTATATAAGGCGAAAGTTGTGAAAATTTAAGGAGATTTGATGTGGATAAATCTATAGATAAAATAACGGCCCTGCTAAAGGGTAGAGGCTTTTTGTATGCAGGCAGCGAGATATATGGCGGCTTGCAATCTACTTGGGATTATGGACCGCTGGGGGTAGAGCTTAAAAACAAGCTTAAAGCCGCCTGGTGGAAGAAGTTTGTACAAGAGAGCCCCTATAACGTAGGGGTGGATGCATCTATTTTGATGAATAGCCAAGTGTGGATGGCATCTGGCCATGTGGGCGGCTTTTCTGACCCTTTGATGGACTGCAAGGCTTGTAAAGAGCGTTTTAGGGCTGATAAGATTGTGGAAGACCATATGGAAGCCCAAGGGATGGAGGGCAAGGCTGACGGGCTGTCTAAAGAAGAGCTTAAAGCTTTTGTGGACGAGCATAAGCTTGTTTGCCCGTCTTGCGGCGAGCATAACTTTACCGATATACGTGAGTTTAACTTGATGTTTAAAACCCATGCAGGTGTTGTTGAAGAGAGCCAAAACGTGATATATTTGAGACCAGAGACGGCTCAAGGCATTTTTGTTAATTTTAAGAATGTGGCGAGAACAAGCCGCAAAAAGATTCCTTTTGGTATTGCTCAAATAGGCAAATCTTTTAGAAATGAGATAACCCCAGGCAACCTAATCTTTAGAACTCGTGAGTTTGAGCAAATGGAGCTGGAGTTTTTTTGCAAAGAGGGTACGGATGAAGAGTGGTTTGCCCATTGGCGTGAGGCTTGTATCAATTGGCTTTACGAAATCGGCCTAAAAGCCGAAAACCTAAAAATGTATGAGCAAACAGAAAAAGAGCTTAGCCATTACTCCAAAGCTACAACAGATATAGAATATGCCTTCCCCTTTGGATGGGGTGAGCTTTGGGGCATTGCAAACCGCACAGATTATGACCTGCGGGTTCATCAAGAAGCCAGCGGGCAAGATATGACATATTTTGACCAAGAGGCAAACGAGAAGTACCTACCCTTTGTTATTGAGCCTTCTTTAGGGGTTGGCCGCTTGCTTTTGGCGGTTTTGTGCGATGCTTATGATGAAGAAGAAGTAGGCGAGGGAGATGTGCGTACCGTGCTTCGCTTGCACCCAGCCCTTGCACCTATAACAGTTGCTGTGCTGCCTTTGTCTAAAAAGCTGGCAGAAGGGGCGGGGGAGCTTTATGCTACGCTGTCTAAGAGCTTTAACTGCGAATATGATGACTCTGGCTCTATAGGTAAGCGTTACCGCCGTTTTGATGAAATCGGCACGCCGTTTTGCATCACCTTTGATTTTGAGTCGCTGGAGGATCAAGCGGTTACAGTCCGCTTTAGAGACAGCATGGAGCAAGAACGGGTTAAAATTGAGGATTTGAAGGATTTTTTGAACAATAAACTAATATAGATGTCATTACGAACCCGCCTCCTCGTCATTGCGGACTTGATCCGCAATCCCCTTCCTAGTCTGAATAATTTGGGAAGGAAAGGGATCCTGAGTCAAGCTAAGGATGACGGTAGGGGATGTTGTTTCGCTACAAGCTTAATGACCAACGGGGAAGGCTCGTAATAACAAATATCGGGAGGATATTATTTCATGTCTAACAAGTATGTTTACATGTTTAGCGAAGGCAATGGAAAAATGCGTGAACTTTTAGGGGGCAAGGGGGCAAATTTGGCAGAAATGACCCTTTTAGGGCTGCCTGTACCCCAAGGCTTTATTGTAACCACAGAGGCCTGCACCCTCTATAACACATCAGGCAGGGTAATGTCTGACGATGTTGTGAAACAAATTGATGAATCTATGGCAAACCTTGAAAAGCTTACTGGCAAGCGATTTGGCGACACTGAAAACCCGCTGCTTGTTTCGGTTCGCTCTGGCTCAAGGGCTTCGATGCCTGGCATGATGGACACGGTGTTAAACCTTGGCTTAAACGACATTTCCGTTGAGGCTATGGCAAAAAACATCGACAGACGCTTTGCTTATGACAGCTACCGCCGCTTTATCATGATGTTTGCTGATGTGGTGATGGACGGCAACAAGCATGAGTTTGAGGCGGCTTTAGGCAAGTTTAAAGCCAAAGTTGGTGCTAAAGAAGATGTGGATTTAACTGGCGAGCAAATGCAAGAGATAGCCAACATTTTCAAGGAAATCTACAAAGAGCAACTTAAAGGCGACTTCCCTCAAGACCCTAAAAAACAGCTTTATGAGGCTGTTTGTGCAGTTTTTCGCTCTTGGGATAATGAGAGGGCCTTTATATACCGCCGCCGCCACGATATACCCTATAGCTGGGGCACGGCTGTAAACGTGCAGTCTATGGTGTTTGGCAACATGGGGGACGATAGCGGAACAGGCGTTGCCTTTTCAAGAGACCCTTCAAGCGGCGTAGATGGCGTATATGGTGAGTTTTTGATGAACGCACAAGGGGAGGATGTTGTTGCAGGTATACGCACGCCCCTTTCTATCGACCAAATGAAGGTGGATAACCCAGCTATTTACACCGAGTTTGAAGCTTTGGCTAAAAAGCTTGAAAACCACTATAAAGACATGCAAGACATGGAGTTTACCATAGAAAAAGGCAAGCTTTACTTTTTGCAAACCCGTGCTGGCAAGAGGACGGGGGCGGCTGCTCTTCGCATTGCTATTGATATGGCTAAGGAAGGCTTGCTGACCCAAGAAGAGGCACTTTTACAAGTGGATGCTAAGCTTTTGGACCAGCTTCTCCACCCTGTTTTTGATGAAAAGGCTCTAAAATCTACCAACACTATCGGCAGTGGGCTTGCGGCCTCACCTGGTGCTGCTTGCGGTCGTGTATATTTTACATCATCAGACGCTATGGCGGCGGCTGAGCGTGGCGAAAAGGTTATCCTAGTCCGTAACGAGACGTCCCCTGAAGATATAGGCGGCATGCAGGTTGCGCAAGGTATTTTAACATCTACAGGAGGGGCAACCTGCCATGCGGCTATTGTGGCGAGAGACATGGGCACGCCTTGTATTTGTGGTTGCTCTGAACTGCATATAGACTACAACACCAAAAGCTTTGACCTTGGTGGCAAAACATATAACGAGGGGGATATAATCTCCCTTGACGGCACAACGGGGCTGATATATGGCGAGGCTATAGCCACAGTTGAGCCTGCCATGACGGGGGATTTTGCCACGTTTTTAGACTGGGCTGATAAACATAAAACCCTAGCTGTACGCACAAATACCGACACGCCAGACTCTGCCGCAAGGGCTGTGGAGTTTGGGGCGGAGGGTATTGGCCTTATCCGCTCTGAGCATATGTTTTTTGATGCGGAGCGTATACCTAAAATGCAAAAGATGATTTTGTCTGAAAGCGAGAAGGAAAGGCGTGCCGCTTGTGAGGAGCTGCTTTCATTCCAAAAGGCGGATTATTTAGCTATTTTTGAGGTGATGAAGGGCTTGCCTGTAACCATTCGCCTTCTTGACCCACCTCTTCATGAGTTTTTGCCAAAGTCTGAAATGGAGTTTGAGACCCTTGCCAAAGAAACGGGCAAGGCTATGGACTACCTAAAGCGTCAATCTGCCAACCTTGCGGAGGTAAACCCTATGATGGGTCATAGAGGCCTTCGCCTTGTGGTATCTTACCCAGAGATTGCCGAGATGCAGGCTAGAGCCATTATAACAGCAGCTATCGAAGCTGGCAAAGCAGGCATAAACGCCAACCCAGAGATTATGATACCCCTGTCGGTTGATGAAAAAGAGTTTAAATTTGTAAAAGACATTATCGAAACCACGGCTAAAGAGGTTATAGCTGAAGCTGGGGTGGATGTAGGGTATACTATAGGCACTATGATCGAAATCCCTAGGGCTTGCTTGATGGCTGATGAGATTGCCAAAGAGGCTGCGTTTTTCTCCTTTGGCACAAACGACCTTACCCAGATGGCTTATGGCATGTCGAGGGATGATGCAGGTCGTATTTTAAGCGATTATATCGACAATAATATTTTTGAGGTTGACCCTTTCTCAAGGCTTGACCAAAAAGGCGTTGGCGAGCTTATGAAGATAGCCGTAGAGCGGGGCCGCAAAGCACGCCCAGGCATTAAGCTTGGCATTTGTGGTGAGCACGGGGGCGACCCATCTTCAATCGAGTTTTGCCACAAAATAGGCCTTGATTATGTGTCTTGCTCACCTTATAGAGTGCCGATTGCCAGGCTTGCGGCGGCTCAGGCTGCTATAATGCATGCTAAAGGTCTAGGCGTTGAAAATAAAGGGTAGATATGGAATCAAAAGAAATTAAACCAAATAGAGAGACCAAAACCATCATTGTTATGATGGTTTTGGTGCTGTTTGCAAAACTTAGCGGATTTTATCGAGATATTGTGGTGGCAAGCCTTTTAGGGGTGGATGGCTATGAGGCTCAGGCCTTTGCCTTTGCCTCTTTGGTGCCTCGGCAGTTTTTAGATGTGGCCTTTGCGGCTGCTATTTCTGCTGGGTTTATTCCTGTTTTTAATTATTATCTTGAAAAAAAGTCAAAAGAAGAAGCTTTTGGGCTGGCGAGAAATTTTATAACACTTGTTGCTTTAGTGTCTCTAGGCGTGTCTTTGCTGGGTTTTGTGGGGGCGGAGATAATCGCACCTATGTTTTTTGATGCAGACTTCTCCCTGCAAGTCATCAATATAGGTGCGGGGCTTTTTCGTATTATGACATTTACCATATTTTTTACCTCCACCGCCTTTGCCTTGACGGGTTTGGTACAGTCTCTAGGCAGCTTCTACATCCCCAGTATAATGTCTTTAGTGTCT
>WQVB01000044.1 GCA_009781815.1 Defluviitaleaceae bacterium | reverse complement strand
CCTTAAGCAAGATGAGACGGAATGGATAAATCCATTCCCTACAGGGCTAAATTGGAATGGGGTGAACACGGGATGACGGCTAGTGTGATGACTTCGTAGCAAGTCCACGCTGATGTTAGGTGGTTCATCATCCCCATCAATGAGCCAGATGCCTCTCCTCTCCATCCTCCGCCATCACAACCTCAATATAACGAGGGATAAAGCGACACCCCAGCTCTTTTAAGTCTTCCACAGCCGTGGTGGTGCATACGTCAAAATATGCCTTATAAGCACGCAGCATATCCATACCACGGTAAGCATCCGCCCATGTGCGAGCTGCCTGCAGCCGTTCTTCTTTCATTAACATTATTACCAAATCCTTTTATTCCAAGGCAGTCTCATCTCTCAACCCCCTTACAGGGAAGGTGTAGCCGCCAACTTCAATTTCATAAGGAATATTCATATATCCTTCATTATATGCATCATCAATCAAAAATGCCTCTTCGTTTTCAAGGTCTACAAAAAAATGTACGCCTTCGTTGGTTGTTATATATTGCCCCGTTACCTCATAGGCAGGCTCTAGGTAGCTGCTCATAAACAAAACAACCAAAGCAAAATATATAAACAAGCCCGTTATGTCTTTCACCGTGGTGATAATTGGTGCTGACGCTGCCGCTTGGTCAAGCTTCATCTTCATAGTTACAAAAGGCGTCAAAAAGCCTAAGGTTGCAGCTACTGTCATGGTAAGGGCAAGGGCGGCAGCAACCACCAAAGCTAATGTTAAATCTCCCTGCCATAAAATAATAATGCCAGCCGCTATAGCTCCTGAGATAATACCCATAGTAAGCCCTACGGCAGCCTCTTTAAACAAGGGCTTTAAAAAGCTTTTAGTATTTATATGCCCAAGCACTAAGCCCCTAGCAAACACCGTGGATGATTGAGAGCCAACAGAGCCACCCATATCAAGTATAACGGGTATGAAAAACGCAACAACAACAGCTGTGGTCAACACCTCTTCAAAGCCTTCAATAATAAAGCCTGCTGCAATGCCACCAGCAAGGGCAATAAGCAAGAAAGGCATACGCACAAGCCAGATTTTTGGCAGGCTGCCTTTTGTTAAAAGCACGCTTCTATCCGCCTCTTTACCAGCTACGCCTTTAAGGCCAGCCGCCCCCATCATATCTTCTGTGGCTTCATCTTCTAAAATATCCACAGCATCATCAATTGTTACAATACCCACAAGGCGGTCTTCTCTATCCACAACAGGTATGGCAAGCCAATCAAGCCTTTGTAGCAAGCGTGCAACCTCTTCTTGGTCGGTATCTGTTGCAACTTTTGCGGTTATCTCTTTCATCACATCGCCAACTTTTGCGGCTGGGTCGGCTATCCAAAGGTCTCTTAAAGACACAACGCCCTCAAGCTTTCTAGCGTCATCTGTGATATATATGGTGTATATGGTCTCTTTTTCTTTGGCGTTTTCTTTGATTTTCTCCAAAGCATCTGCCACGGTCAAGCTGCGGCTAACACGCACATACTCCGTGGTCATAATACGGCCAGCCGTTTGTGATTTATAGCCCATTACAAGGTTTGTAGCGTCTCTATCTTCTTTTGGTAGGGCTGATAACATCTTTTTTACAAAAGCTGCTGGCATCTCATCAAAAAGGCTTACTCTATCATCAGGCCCTAAAGCTTCAATAATTTCTAAGGCAGACTCGTGAGAGAAAGACTCTATAAGCTCTTGCTGCGAATTAATCTCAAGCCTCTCAAAAACAAACAATGCATTATCTTTTGAAAGCAAACGAAAAACAATGGCCTGGTTGTCGGCAGACAAGCCTTGCATTATCTCAAGTGCATCAACCTCGTTTGTGCTGTTTAAAAGCTCTTTAAGCTCGCTCATGCTTTTTGCTTTAATTTTAGCTATAACGTCTTTTGTTAGGTCTTCAATTCTATTTTCTATATTCATTATCTCTTGCCTCCATGTGTTTTGTCGTCTTTTGAGGTGGGTAGCATTCGCACAACCTCGCTTAAAGCCATATATCTAATTCTATTTTTCCCAAAATTACCTTTAAAAACTCTAACCATTGGCATCCGCCAACCTTCCTCTAAAATACTCGTCATTGTGAGCCTTACTTCGCAATAGGCTTGTAGCGAAGATGCACCCCACCCTTGTAGGGAATGGATTTATCCATTCCGAAATTGTATGCCTAGCTATGGCAACAATCCTTCTCCAATAGCGGAATGGATAAATCCATTCCCTACAAGGTTAATTGAGTATGAGGTATATTTTGTTTCGCTATAAACCCGATAACGAGCAAACTGCCTATACCATCACTTTCCACTTATTTACCACATCCTTTTTTCAAAATATCTATTTTAACGCCTTTAAGCGGTTATTTGTGCTTCTTTGTGTTTAAGGGTAGGCAACATAACCCCCGCATCACAAATGCATTTTAAAGCTTCCATACCCTGCAACGCATCAGCAATCTCCCAGCTTGGTATGAAAGACTGTCGCCCGCACTCCATGCAGCTACACCCAATGTAAAACCTCTCATCAAGCTCAAAAGTATGCAGCATGGCCCTAACAACACGCCTATAATTGATGATATAGCCTCTCTTTGTCATTTGTACATTGTCCTTCACAAAAAAATCAAGTAATTTTGTCATATCCATCCCCTCTTTCGTTTTTGGCAATAAAAAACCACCGCTTATTATTCAAACGATGGCTCCCCGCTGTCATCCCAAACTTGATTTGGGATCTCCCTAACATTGCTCGTTTGCCTGCAAGCAATCAGCATAAGAAGATCCCGCATCTAGTATGGGATGACTAAAATAACCATCATTATCATCCAAACGATGGAGAAAGAGTGATTTTATGACATTCAAATTAAAAGGCAGGTTTTTTAAACCCCCAATATTTATGGACATAAAGCATCTCTCTATTCATATCGCTTGAAATCATCCTACTATCACAACTACTATCCATAAATATCACCTCTCAATCCGCTTTTTGGGTATTAAAAAACCCTGCCGTCATTCAATAGTTCTCAAACGTCGACAGGGGTGCAATGTCCCACAAAATCCACTTTGCCCGCAAAACACGCAAAGTTTATTTCCATCTACCGTCCAAGCTTCAGCTCTTCAGGGCAATGAAGTTACACTATTCTATGCCTTGGATTCGACATAGACTGTTAGCCAACGCATCGTGTCTCCACGATTTTGCGGCAGTAACCCGTATCCCTGTAGTAGCCTCACCTACCGAAATGGTTAGGGTATATTTCTTCTATAAGAAGGGATGTACCCTAATATTAAATTTTTATTAACTACAACATTATACTCCATTGTTTTTAATTTGTCAACAATTTTTTGAGAAATTAAATTATCATCATCCTTAGCTCACACCAATCTAATTTACCCTTGTAGACAATGGATTTATCCATTAATTAGAGTTAGAGGCAACCTCCCTACCGTCATCCCGTGCTTGACACGGGATCTAATTGGAGTAGGACAACCCCAGTTAGGTGTCCACTATCCCACATAGATCCCGTGTCAAGCACGGGATGACGGTAGGGGGGTAAGTTAGATTAGCACGTCCTATACTTAGCACGGGACTCACGATACTGATTATTGAGATGCGGCTTAAAACAACACAATAATCAACAACACAATAGCCACAATATAATACACCGCAAAATACTTTAACTTAGCCGTTTTTACAAGCTTTAACATAAAGTTAATAGCAAAATAGCCCGAAACAGCCGCAGCTATAAAGCCCGCTATAAGGTTAGGCACATTCAGCCCCTCAAGCAGCAACGGGTCTCCTATTATGCGAGTTAGACGAAAAACCATAGCCCCAATAGCCGCAGGGATAGACATTAAAAAAGAAAACTTCGCCGCCTGCTCTCGTTTAACGCCACGTGCCATGGTGGCGGTTATAGTGCTGCCAGAGCGAGATATGCCAGGCACAACAGCCACAGCCTGTGCCAAGCCTACAATGGCGGCATCCACCACCGTGATGTCTTTCATCTCTTTTTTGTTTTTGTTTAACCTGTCAGAAACAAACAAAGCCACCCCCGTGATGAGAAAGGCAAAAGGCAAAAACTGCACAGTAAAAAACAACGCCTCGATATGCTGCTCAAAAAGCAATGTAACCGCAACAAGGGGTATAGTGGCTATAACAAGCAATAATGTCAACTTTTGAAAAGGCCTTTTTAAAAGCTCTAATATATCCTTGCGAAAAACATACAATAAAGGCACTAAACTGCCCATATTAAGCACTATTATAAATGTTAAATTATCACTTGCAGTAATGCCAAAAACCTCATGAAACACCAAAAGATGCCCTGAGCTTGAAATAGGCAAAAACTCCGACAAACCTTGTATTATCCCTAAAATTATCGCTTCTAATATGTTCATACCAAATTTTCCTCATTTTCTTATCTTAAGTGCCTTATGCAAACAATAAAAACATTGTATACTATATTTGCCTATATGTCTACCTTCAAAATTATAGCTCAAGATCCCATACAGCCTTGTAGGGAATGGATAAGCTTTTGTTGCAGGCAAGCTGCAAGTCAGCCAAGGATCCATTCCCTACAAGGTAAGACCTAAAAGCAATGTTTAGCTTCCACGACAAGCCTGATGATGCCAGGCACACATTTCATCCACATATAATTACATTTACACTAAATAATAACACCGCCAATATCATCATGATATTGGCGGTGTTATTATTTAAATCGTTCTTTTAACTTTTTATAAAAATTCTCTAAACTCTTGTCTCCATCATTGTCCTCAAACAAGCAAAATGGCAGGCCATCCATACTCTTATGCCTTGGCACACATTCGCAACATTTACCATGGTGAGAGCAGCTAGTTTTTGGGCATGGGCAATTTTCTTTTACACAAGCCATTGCTTCCCCTCCGTTTATATATCAAATATTTCTTTGACCTCTCCCCAGTCCACTCCATCTGCCGCTGTCCAATGAGTTAACGGGAAAGGGTAGTCATTTTTATACTCCTTAGGGTCTCTAAAGGTTTTGTCGTATTTATCTTTGCCTTTAACAATGGCGTAATCTCCAGGTTTGTGTAAGATGTTTAGGCTACCTAAAGTACTTACAAAAGATACAATCTGACCTCTAGTGCTTTTTGGTATTATTTTTGATTGATGCAACAACTTAACGTACGCTCCAGCTTTTGCGGTTGGTTCTAGCTGCTTTGTTAGGTTTAACGCATCCAAAAATATTTGTTTATCTTCCGCAGAGGGCTCAACTTTTTCTAATTGCAAAAACTGGGTTATATCCATAATGCAATTATCCAAATAATAAGCCCACCAACAAACTGAGCCATCCAAATACTTCATTATCATAGCATGATTGGCAGATCTAAAATCACTAAAAACATGATCTCCAATGGCAAAGCTATTAGCTTTGTTGTTATTATATTTGCAAATATCACAATAGCTAGTTTGATACTCTTTTCCATCATTTATCCAAATATCGTCCAATTCATGAAGGTCAATACTTCTAATATAATAATAGCTAAGCAAAGAGCTTCTATATTCGCATAAGTTTGTGGATAGGCTATACAAAAAAGCATTTGCTATATCAGCTTTGTCTATTTTCGCAACTCTCTCTTTAGCCTCTTCTAAGACTTGATTGTGAGAGACAAAAACTTCATGCCCTTTTAGCAAATAGCCATCTTCCATAGCTTTTTCAATCTCATCTTTAGGTAATCTGGAAGCATCATTAAAATATTCGCTACGTATTTTCTTGTATAATTTAATTCTATCGTTCCTGCTCATGCTACCCTCTCTTGCGTGCTATTTCACAACAAAATTAACAAGCTTTTTAGGCACAAAAACTTCCTTCACTATTTCTACACCTACAAGCTTATCCGCCACCACTTCTTTCGCAAGGGCGATAGCGTTGTCTTTAGCTATATCAACAGCCACCTGCATATCCCCCCGCAGCTTGCCGTTTATTTGCACAACCATGGTTATAGTGTCGTCCACTGCTTTGGATGGGTCAAATGTTGGCCAAGGTTGCTTAAAGATAGTTTCGCTATTGCCTAGCGTCAGCCACAACTCTTCCGCTATATGGGGGGCAAAGGGGGCAAGCATGGTTACCATAGCCTCAAGGGTGGCTTTGTCAACGCCCTTATCTTTAGCCAGTTGGGTTGCTTTGTTTGTATATTCCATAAAGCCTGAAACGGCGGTGTTTAAAGCCAAGTTATCCATTCGGCTTGAAATATCACGTATCATCTTATGCTTTAGCTTTTCATGGTCATCGGTTGTAGCTACAAGCTTTGGCAGATTGTCATGCACAAGCCTCCATAGCTTGGTTAAAAAGCGATATACGCCCTCAATGCCGTTGTCGTTCCACTCTGCATCTAGCTCAGGCGGGCCGATAAAGAGCATATACATACGCAAAGCATCGCTGCCATACTTCTCTAATATCTCATCAGGGGAGACGCCATTGCCCTTAGACTTTGCCATCTTCTCCACCACACCTGTTGCAGGGTTAGCTCGGTTTATCATCCCTTGGTTAAAAAGCCTTACAAAAGGCTCACTAAAATCCACCACGCCTATATCATACAAAAACTTGGTGTAAAAACGAGCATATAGCAGGTGCAGCACAGCATGCTCTACCCCACCTACATAATAGTCTACAGGCAGCAGCTTTTTAGCCGCTTCACCAATCAGCCCTTGGGTATTATCCACATCACAATAACGCAAAAAATACCAAGACGAGCCAGCCCATTGGGGCATTGTGTTGGTCTCTCTTTTTGCTCCATCACCGCATTTTGGGCAGGGCACGTTTACCCACTCCTCAATGGCCGCAAGGGGGCTTTCGCCTGTGTCTGTTGGTTTGTAAGACGCCACATGGGGCAGCTCTACTGGAAGGTCGCCTTCAGGCACAGCTACCACCCCGCATTTGTGGCAATGTATAAGGGGTATAGGCTCGCCCCAATAACGCTGGCGAGAAAACACCCAATCTCTCAAACGATAATTAGTTGTCTTCTCACCCACACCAGCTTTTTCTAAATCTGCCCCAATAGCCTCCTTGGCTTCATCGCAGGTTAAGCCGTTATACTGGTCCGAATTAATCAAAATACCTTCTGAAGATATTACTTCAACCACAGGCAAGCCAAACTTTTCGGCAAATTCGAGATCTCGTTCATCATGGGCAGGCACACACATAATCGCCCCCGTGCCATAATCCGCCAGCACATAGTCTGCCACCCAAACTTGCAGATGGCAGCCGTCAGCAGGGTTGACAGCGAAAGCCCCCGTAAACACGCCCGTTTTCTCTTTGGCAGCCATCCTATCTATATTTGAAATTGTTGTGGCTTCTTTAACATATCTTTCTACAGCTTCCCGATTTTCATCAGTTGTTAAAGCTTGTACAAGCTCGTGTTCAGGTGCAAGCACAATGAAAGTTGCACCGCAAATGGTATCTGGGCGGGTTGTAAACACCGTAATTTTCTCATCCCTACCATCTATAGCAAAGTCAATTTTTGCCCCGTGGGATTTTCCAATCCACTCTGCCTGCATTTTTTTAACCTTTTCAGGCCAGGCAAGGTCGTCTAGGTCTACAAGTAGCCTCTCGGCATATTCGGTTATTTTTAGCATCCATTGGCGAAGGTTTTTCTTGGTTGTGGGCTGCTTGCAACGCTCGCACACGCCCCCTTCAGCCTCTTCGTTAGCCAGCACCACTTTGCAGCTTGGGCACCAGTTTAGAGGCATCTCCTTCTCATAAGCAAGCCCACGCTCAAACATCTTTACAAATATCCACTGTGTCCATTTATAAAAGGCTGGGTCGGTAGTGTTAAGCTCTAAGTCCCAATCATACATAGCCCCTATATCTTTTAGCTGTCGCTTAAAGTTAGCAATGCTTGTCTTTAAGCCGTCCGTAGGGTGCACGCCGTTTTCAATAGCATAGTTTTCTGCAGGCAGGCCAAAGGCATCCCACCCCATGGGGTGTATAACCCTATGCCCCTGCATAAGCTTTTGTCGGCTGATAACATCACTCAAAACATACCCACGCCAATGCCCCACATGCAACCCCTGCCCAGAAGGGTAAGGGAACATATCGAGGCAATACATTTTTGGCTTGGCGTCGTCTTTAGGGTTTATATCCACCTCACCCCAATATTTACGCCATTTTTGCTCTATATCTTTAAAGTTATAATGTTGGCTCATGCTCAATCGCTCCTTTGTGTAGTGTTAACTGGGTAGATTATACCACAAATAAAAAAATCCCGCAAGGTGTGCGGAGCCACCCCAACTCGTCCTTGTCGTCATTCCAATTTACCCCCTAGCGTCATCCTGAGCTTGACTCAGGATCTAATCGGAGAAGGGCAGGCTTAATTGGGTATACACTATCATACATAGATCCCGTGTCAAGCACGGGATGACGGCGTGAGAT
>WQVB01000043.1 GCA_009781815.1 Defluviitaleaceae bacterium | reverse complement strand
CATAGGGGGATGTGTTAAGCTTTAAATGCCCGTTTGTAAGCATCTCTGGGTTGGGCTTGATAACAAAAGCGGGTGAGTCGGTGTGGGCTGCAACAGCTCTAACGCTAGGGTTGCAGCAATCCTCCCCCACTACAAAAGCCGCAAAAGAAGAGTTGTTTTTTGCAACAAAATATTTTTTGCCTTTTTCAAGGCTCCAGTTGTCTTTTTCAAAAAGCTCCACAAAGCCAGCCTCTAAAAGCTCTTTTTTAGAGTTTTGCGTAGCTTGATATGCCGTTGGGCTTGCATAAATAAAATCTAGTAGTTTTTGTGCGTTTTCTTTCATCATATTTCCTCCTTCTAAATATCTCCATCGTCATAGTGAGTTTCCATATTAAGTGCGGGAAGACAAATCAAAAATTTATCAATTTCATCATTTAATTCTACCGACTATTATATCAGATAAAAAAACATATTGCAATTATGGCTTTTTGTTGGTACAATAGATATTAGATTTCAAATGTCTTCTTCGATCGCCATCATAAGGCTCCTCTTGTCATCATCCCGCACCAAACACGGGGTGATGGGTAGAATACTACATAAGGAATGATTATCTTGTTAAAACTTTTAAAATATTTCGGCAAGCCCTTTTTGCCTTTATTTCTCGTTGCCTTTGTTTTGCTTGTAGCAAGGGCTACTTTAGAGCTGTCTTTGCCTAACCTAATGTCAGACATTGTTGATGTAGGCATAGCACAATGGGGCATAGACTATACCGTGCCTACACAACTTTCTGCCGCCACCTGGGGTGATATTGCCCTTGCTCTGCCTGACCATCTCTATGAAGAGTTTTTAGGCTGGTCCTACATTTATATTTCTGATGAGCTTTCACAGGCTATAACTAATATTATTGCCACTTTTGAATATGGCAGCCCCTATTTTGACCCTGCAACCACCCAAATGCTTGCCATACGCTTTATCAGGGGGGAGTATACCCGCCTTGGCATAGATGTAGACGCCATGCAGATGGATTATGTTTGGTCTACAGGCACGCTAATGATAACTTTGGTTTTTATCTCCGTGGCTACGGCCATTGCTCAAGGCTTTATGTCTTCTCGCATTGCTACTGGCCTTGCTCGCAACATACGCAACGCTATATTTGAGAAGGTTACAAAGTTTAACAACGCCTCTTATAGTCGCTTTTCAACCGCATCTCTCATCACCCGCTCTACAAATGATGTGCAACAGATACAACAACTTATGGCTATTGCTGTGCGTATTGTGGTGTTTTCGCCTATTATGGCCATCGGTGGTATTTTGATGGTGCTGGGTACAGATGCCTCTATGGCGTGGGTTATAGCCCTTGCGGTTGGCTCTATTGTTACTTTTATTTTGCTTTTTATTATTATATCCACCCCCAAGTTTAAAATAATGCAAGGGCTGATAGATAAAGTTAATCTAGTAACCCGTGAGGGATTGACGGGCATAATGGTTATACGGGCTTTTAACACCCAAAACCACGAGGCTGAGCGTTTTGATGGGGTTAACTCCAAATTACAAAAAACAGCCTTGTTTTTAGCAAGGTTAGGAGCTGCTCAAATGCCTGTTATAACCCTCATAATGGGCTTTACAAATATTTTGATTGTGTGGATAGGTGCAGGCTCTATCCAAGGTGGCGGCCTTGCCGTAGGTGATATGATGGCCTTTATCGGCTATACCATGTTTATTGTGTGGTCCTTTCTGATGCTTGCTATGGTTATAATGATGTTGCCAAGAGCTACAGTTGCAGCCAACCGCATAATGGAGATTATAAACACCGATGAAACCGTGCAAGACCCTAAAGACCCGCAAGCCATCCCTAAAGATGCTGGCACGGTAGAGTTTAAAAATGTTGATTTTAAATTTGCTGGGGCTAGCGGCAATGCTTTGACCGACATATCCTTCACCGCCAAAACGGGGGAGATGACGGCCATTGTAGGCTCTACAGGTGCTGGCAAAACAGCCCTTGTTAACCTTATACCTCGTTTTTATGATTCAACTGCAGGTCAAGTCCTCATAAATGGTGTAAATGTGCGAGACGCAAAGCAAGAAGAGCTTAGAGAGATTGTAGGCTATGTGCCGCAAAAGGCCTTACTGTTTTCGGGTACAATTGAAAGCAATATAAAATATGCTGGGGATGATATAGATGATGCAGCTATGAAAAAGGCGGCAGAGATAGCCCAAGGGTTAGAGTTTATAAACGAGAAGCCAAAGGGCTTTAAAGAAGAAATTGCCCAAGGCGGCACAAATGTAAGTGGGGGGCAGCGTCAACGCTTGTCTATTGCCCGCACCATCGCCAAAAACCCTAAAATCTACATATTTGATGATTCTTTCTCGGCACTTGATTATAAAACTGATGCTGAGTTGCGAGCCGCCATCCAAAAAGAAATAAAAGATGCCACCCTCATTGTGGTGGCACAGCGTATTAACACAATTAAAAACGCCAACCAAATAATCGTGCTAGATGAAGGGCGAGTGGTAGGCAAAGGCACTCATGAAGAATTGCTTCAAAATTGTGATGTTTATAAGCAAATAGCCATGTCTCAACTATCTTCAAAAGAGTTGGGGATATAGACTTAGATATGGCTCGAGATTTCTGCCCCTCGCTCCCACCTCTTAGCCTTCTGTCTGCGACAGCAGGCAGAGCACAGGCCACGTGTTATGCTGGGGAATAGTGCAATGCCAACCCCACCCCACTCGGGGCAGAAATCCTAGTTATTTTGTAAAGGTTGAAATTCGCAATCCCTATTTCCAATTCGACCCTGTAGGGAGTGGATTCATCCACTCCGCATAATCTAGCTGAAGGATTAGTAGCTACTATCCCAATTTATTCGGAATGGATAAATCCATTCCCTACGGGGATAGATTGGGATTGTGTGTCCTAAACTTGAATTAATCAAAGAGATTTTTCGCCCTCGAAGCGGGGTGGGGTTAGCATAGCACTATGGCCTGCATAACACTTAGGGCGGGAGCGGAGAGGGCGAAAAATCGGGCTACCACCTCAACACCCCAGAAGGAGAAAATATGAGCCAAAACAACAAACCAAACAACCAAACCGTAGGCCCTTCTTTAGGCGGCCGTGGCAGGCGAAGCCCCGCTGGCTTTCCTGGTGTTGGCCTTACCGAAAAGCCAAAAAACTTTAAAGCCACCATAAAGCAGTTGCTGCAATATCTCAAACCCTTCAGAGGCATCATATTCTTAGCCGTCGCCTTTGCTATTGTAGGCACATTGCTAAACGTAATGCCCCCATGGCTTTTAGGTAATGCTACCACCGTCATTTTTGATGGCGTGTCTGGCCGCATGTATGGCGGGGCTGGAGTAGATTTTGTCGCCCTTAGAGGTATTATAATCACCCTTGCTATAGCATATATTGGGGCTTTTGTCTTCACCCTCCTTCAAGGCATCATCCTAACCAGCACCGCCCAAAGGGTTTCTTACAATTTACGCAAAGCCTTCTATAGCAAAATCAACAAAATGCCCCTAAAATATTTTGACAAAAACTCTCATGGCGATGTTTTATCTCGCATGACAAATGATATAGACCTTGTTGGCGACAGCCTAGGGCAAAGTATGACACAGATGATAACCGCAGCCATCAGCATTGTAGGCATTATAGCCATGATGCTTTTCATATCCATCCCTATGACGGCGGTGGCGTTGCTGGTCATCCCCCTATCCGTCAGCATTGCCACCTTTATTGTTAAGCGTTCGCAAAAATATTTCAAAACCCAGCAAGCCGCCTTAGGTGCTGTAAATGGGCAGATAGAAGAGGTTTTTTCAGGCCATCAAGTTGTAAAGGCATTTAATGCCGAGGCTCGTGTGCTTGCCGCCTTTAAAAAAGACAACTCTAGGCTCTTTTCTGCCGCTTGGAAGGCACAGTTTGTCTCTGCCCTCATTTTCCCTCTTATGTTTTTTGTCAGCAATGTAGGCTATGTTGCCGTGTCTATCTTTGGGGCTATTTTGGCAATACAAGGTGCTATAGCCATCGGTGCTATACTCTCTTTTATCCAATATGCCCGCCGCATTTCTGACCCTATAAATATGCTAGCTCAAGTCTCAAATGTGCTTCAATCCACAGTAGCTGCGGCGGAGCGTGTTTTTGAGTTTTTAGATGAAGAGCAAGAATCGCCAGGCTGCCAGGCATCCATAAACCTTGAAGATTTGCAGGGGTCGGTTACTTTTAAAAACGTAAGCTTTGGCTATGTAGACGATGTACCCGTTATCAAAAATTTTGGGGCGGATATACTAAAAGGGCAGCGTGTGGCCATTGTAGGCCCTACGGGAGCTGGCAAAACAACCATTGTAAAGCTTTTAATGCGATATTATGATATAAATGACGGGCAAATCCTAATTGATGGGCATGATATCCAAAACTTTAAGCGAAACGACCTGCGAAGCATGATGACAATGGTGCTGCAAGACACTTGGCTGTTTAATGGCTCTATAATGGAAAACATCCGCTATGGTCGCCTGGATGCTACGGATGACGAGGTTATAGCTGCTGCCAAGGCCGCCTCTGCTCATCATTTCATCCAAACCCTTCCAGGTGGATATAATATGGAGATTAACGAAGAGGCTAACAATATATCTCAAGGGCAAAAACAGCTACTAACAATTGCTCGGGCAATATTGCTAGACCCTAAAATCCTGATTTTAGACGAGGCCACATCCTCCGTTGACACTCGCACCGAAATTTTAATACAAAAAGCTATGGAAACTTTGATGCAAGGGCGAACCAGCTTTATAATAGCCCATCGCCTATCTACCATCCGCCATGCAGATATTATATTGGTGATGAAAGATGGAGACATTATAGAGCAAGGCACTCACAAAGAGCTTCTAGCTAGAGAAGGCTTTTATAATGAGCTTTACACGGCACAATTTGAAAACTGATGGATCGGCTTATTTTTCACTAGGATTCGTTGTACCCTCCTAACAAAAACTTTGGCTTTGGTGTCGACGACAGTCGGATACACCTCGCCTAGCGATAAAACGCTCGAAAATCCGACAAAATTTAATTCCCATGGAGGTCTAAATGATAAACTTTGATAAAAATAAACTCCAAACCCCTTATTTTATCGTGGATGAGAAACTTTTGATACACAATTTAGAAATTTTGGCAGATGTAAAAAGGCAAACGGGCTGCGAAATCCTCCTTGCTCAAAAGGGCTTTTCTATGTATCATCTATACCCTACAATTGCCAAATATCTTGACGGCACATGTGCTTCAGGCCTCCACGAGGCCTTGCTCGCTCATGAGTATTTTGATGGAGAAAATCACGTTTTCTCCCCAGCTTTCACCGAGGGGGATTTCCCAAAGATTTTTGAGGTTTGCCAACATTTTGTTTTTAACTCATTTAGCCAATGGCAACGCTTTAAGCATCATTTCAAAGGTGTGGCAGGCAAATCCTGTGGTATGCGTATTAATCCACAACACTCTACCCAAGGTGGCGGCATATATGACCCCTGTTCTGAAGGCTCTCGCTTTGGGGTTACTTTAGAGCATTTTGAGGGGCAGTGCCTAGAGGGGCTTGAAGGTTTGCACTTTCACACCCTTTGCCAGCAAGGTGCGGAAGATTTAGTATCCACTTGGCAAGCTTTTGAGGCACAATTTGGCGAAGTACTCCATCACATGAAATGGGTGAACCTTGGTGGTGGACACCATATCACTCGTGAGGGCTACAACACACCCTTGTTGGTTAGCTTAATTGAAAACATCAAAGAAAAATATAATATACAAGTATACCTTGAGCCTGGGGAGGCTATTGCCCTCAACGCTGGGTTTTTAGTGTCAAGTGTTGTGGATATAGTTAACAACGGTATAGACATAGCCGTGATGGATGCCTCCGCCGCCTGCCATATGCCCGATGTGCTAGAAATGCCCTATCGCCCCCATATTATAGATAGCGGCATGCCTGACGAAAAACCCCATACCTATCGCCTAGGTGGCCCTAGCTGCCTTGCGGGAGATGTGATTGGAGATTATTCTTTTAATGCTCCTTTAAAAATTGGTGATAGGCTAATTTTTACCGACATGGCAATATACTCTATGGTTAAAACAAATACCTTTAACGGCATCAAGCTGCCTGATATAGCCGTTTGTAGAGAAAATGGAGATGTGGAGGTTGTCAAAACATTTGGTTATGATGACTTTAAATCCCGCCTTTAGAAGGGAATGAGGACTGAGGCATGGCTCGGAATTTCTGCCCGCTCGCTCCCACCCTATGTGTTATGCTAGGGAATAGTGCAATGCCAACCCCACCCCGCTCGGGGCAGAAATTCTTGAAATCACAAGCTAGAAGGGGTGATTGCTTCTCTTGGTTTGTTTCCCTTGCAGGGAATGGATTTATCCATTCAACCTTGTCGTGCCTAAATGATATCAATCAGCAATCGAAAAAGGAATGGATAAATCCATTATTCCCTAATCTCCCAACATCTTATATGTTGGGATTTTTCTTGCTTTTCCTCATTATCCTTAATCCAACATCATCATTAGATCTGGATCGAACCACTTTCCTCCCGTCATCCCGTGCTTGACACCCCCAGTCAAGCTGAGGGCAGGCTCCGATCTAATCGGAGAAGAGCGGGCTTAATTGGGGTTGTTTACTATCATGCATAGATCCCGTGTCAAGCACGGGATGACGGCTTAGGGTTTGATTTTGATACAGATATATAGACCTAACCCACAACCTGCTTTATCAGCCACACTACCCAATGAAAAAGGCATGCAGATTCCATATCAAATCTTGCCCTTATACTTGGAACAAGCAGTGATTGTTATCTTTGTAGGGATGGTGATAGATATGCGTTATGTTAAAAGAGACGCTTAAATTGCCGAGACATTCCAACATATGCCAAAGCGGTCTACCACATCCCCACTTAAAGATACCCAAAATTGTGGGGCGAGGGCTTCAATCACTCTACCTCCATCTGCAAGCTTATTGAAGATAGAGGTCGCTTCTTTTGGGCAGTCAAAAGAAAGTGTAAGCCAAAAATTTTCTTCTTCGCCCTTCATAGGTCTCTTCATTCCATCCGCCATAACCATTGTAGCACCAAACAGCACCACCTCAGCATACATCACAAAATTTGATGGCAGCGTCTCCTCCATGCCGTGGTCTTCTGGAGCATCCTTAAAGTAGTTTATAGCTTTCACCTCTGCACCCAATACCTCTTTATAATAGTTAATCGCCTCATCACAATTACCTTGAAAACCTATTGATGGAATAAGCATATATATATACCCCTTTCGTGTTTTGATAAAGTTATTATAGCACACTAAATGTAATATCTGTATGATACATTTGGAAATATGGCTTGCAAAAAGAATAGAGAGTCGATGAGATTTTTCGCCCCCCGAGTGGGGCGGGTGGGCAAAATTGATTAGAGGGCGAAGGGTCTTGGGGGAACGAGGGGGGCGAAAAATCGGGCGTGCCTAATGCTTAAAGGGAGAGGCCTCCAAATGCCTCTTTATCCTCCTAAGCCCATCAACCCACATAACAACAATAAAAGGCACAAAAGCAACAAGCAACCACCCCTGCCCAGACAATAGCATAAAGTTATACACCCCATGCACAACCCAGGGCATCACAAAGGCATAAAGCATATGTCTTTTTTTGTTTTGCGGCTCAAATCTAGCCAATGCAAAATAATACCCCATCAACACCCCAAAAAACCCATGAGCAGGCACAGACACCATCGCTCGCATAAATCCAGTTCCAAGCCCTCCCATAGAGGGGTGCAGCACATAAAGCACGTTTTCCACAGCAGCAAAACCTAAAGATATAAAAACAGCATACACTATGCCGTCCACCTTTTCGTTTAAATTAGGGTTACGCCATATTAAAAAATAAAGCACAGCAAATTTTAGCCCTTCTTCTACAAAGCCCGCAATAGCAAAAGACGTAAAAGCCGCCTCCCACATTTGGCTTAGGCCTGAAGGCATTAAAAAAAGCATAAAGCCTGATAGGCGTATAATAGGAAAGGTGATCAAAGCACCCACCACCAAGCCCACAGCCAAAAGCCTCCAGGGCTCTTTTTCATATTTGTCTCTAATGTAAATATAAAGCAAGCAGATTATAGCAGGGGCCAAAGCAAGGCCAAATAATGTTTGAGTCATAATAAAAAACCCTCCGATATAAGTCGTAGGGTTTTAGGATTAGTCTTTTTTTCGTTTTATATTCTTTTCTATCAGCCCTATGGCAGCTGCCACCAAAAAGCCAGCCACAAGCCCGCCTATATGGGCGGAGTTTGCCACATTGCCCATAGCTCCCGTAAAGCCTATTGCAACATTGATTAAAATCATTATAAAAAGATTAGCCATAGGAAAGCCCCAAACAGGCCTTTTATGCACAAGGGCATAAGCAAGCATCGCCCCAAAAACCCCAAATATAGAGCCTGAAGCACCCGCCGCAACCCCAATGGGAGAAAGAACCATAAAAGCCACAT
>WQVB01000042.1 GCA_009781815.1 Defluviitaleaceae bacterium | reverse complement strand
GGTTTTTGGCTTTATAGCCTTGCCTGTAGCGGTTATGCACACAACATTGTTGCTGCCTTTGGAGCTTTCAACTTGCTCCATTGTGCCATCGCCAATAGATGCTAGCAAATAGTTTACAGCTATCTCATCTACCTCTTGACCGTCCTTTGCCATATCAGCCAGCTTTGAGATTACACGCCAAGCATCATCGCTTTTTGCACCTTCAATGGTTAGTTTGCCCTCTCGGTTAAAAATGCTAACGCCGAGGGCTTTCTCAATTTTTATGATATTTTGGTCTAAAGCCCCAAAAACCACGGGCATGTGCTTAATATCCATTAGTGGGGTTTCTTCCTCTCTTGTTTGTTATTGATAATAATCACCGCTCCACAACCTAACTCGTGCTTGGCACGCCCAGCCAAACTGAGGGCAGGCTTAGTTGGGGCTGCTTACTATCTGTAGGGAGTGGATTTATCCACTCCGCCTTGCCTATCTGAAGGATTAATGAGTGATAATCCAATAATGTCGGAAGGGATAAATCCCTTCCCTACAATGATAGATGGGTAAATCGGGATGACGATTAGGGGAGGCTCTGCTCTGGCTCTAAAGGCACCAAAGCCTGCATTTGGTCTATTCTCTCTATTGTGATTAAAAAAACGCTAACCTCAAGGGCATTTTCGCCTGAGGTGAAGCTTATTTGCTTATCTAATATATCTGCATCTTGCCCTATTTCTTCGTCAATACGCCTTGTTATAATCTCATAAGCTAGATGCTGTGCCTGCTCTAAACTGCGAGATTTCAAGTTTCGCTCAAGCTCATATATTCTTGTTGTAACATGACCAAAAGGCATTGGGTAGTTTTGACCAAGCCTTAGCTGACCTATGTTCTCGATGGTTTCATAATATATAAAATCCATATTCCGCCCAAAAGGCAAACGCCATAAACTTTGCCCTATAGCTATATTATAAACCGAAACCCTATCTCCCGTAAAGCTTTTTTCATAATATGTAAGAGGAATGTTAAAATTGATAGCATAATAGACCCTGCCCCACACCTGTGCGTCTGCCCGCACATACATTTTAGACAGGTTGCCCTCTTCAGCACTGCCTATGGCAACCGTGCCCGTAACAATAGCCTCGCCAGCCTTTACAACATCACCTGGCACAAACATAGGCTGCCCCGCCCCCACAGCCATATACACAACAACGGCATCTTTGGTAGAGACAATATCCACATATTGGTCAAAGGGGATTTCATCAGGGGGCAAAATAGTCTCGATAATCTCAAATGTGGCCGCAGTACCCTTTATGATTAGGGAAACAAAGGCAATATCCTCAAACTCTAACAAAAGCATGTTTTCTATATCTCTATAGCTTACCCCTCGGCGGCTATGACCTATACCAAATCCGTTTTCTTCTAAAAAATTTATTATATCGCTGTTATCAAGCCTATCTGTGCCTGAGATATCTACACGCCATATAAAAGACGTTAAAAAAACCAAACCTGCGATAAAGGCTACCACGCCACCCACTAAAAATAACCGCTTTTTTAAAATGGAGGCAATACGGGGCAAGCCACCAACACGCAAAACCTCAAGGCTTGTGCCGGTTTTTTGTGAGATTATTTGAGCTTGCTTGTATACAGGCAAAGACATGGCGGCAAAAAACTTGCCCCCATCTCGCTTTATATCACGCAAAATAAGCCCATCTTTAACGCTTTGGCTTATAAAACGCTCTACAGAAAAGCCCTTTATCTCTATTTTAACATATCCTATTAAAAAATACCATATTTTTAAAAGCATTTTTACCTCACCTGCCAACTAGGGCGTGTTCACACTAACAAAAACACATCTTTGCGGCTGATATTTCCGCCATTTTTATTCGATACTTCCTCATGTGCCTTTGGGCACACTTCGTCAGCATCTCATAAAACTGACGAAAAATCAGACTGGCAAATCCGCATTTTCTTATAGTGTGAACACGCCCTAATCAAAGCCCAGCTTGTCAATTTTCCCTGATACGACAATGTTTTCAGCTCCAATTTCTTTTATTATAAAGTTGCTACCAAAAACTTTTACAACACTAGAGCTTTTTGTTTTTATTTTAATATGCCCCGCTGCATACTCTAAAAGCCCAGCGTGGCCTGCTATGTGCAGCTCCTCATCCCCAAGCAGTGTTATATTAGGCAAATCTAAAACAATATCTGCAGGCAGCTCTAGGGCTTGCACTAAAAGCTTTCTCTTAATTCCATTTTTATCTATCTTCTTTTTATTAGAAATATATAACACCCCACGCCCAAATACCTATCAAAAGATTTTATGCAGGACAAAGCTGGACTATTCTTTTATGATAATTAGAAGGAGGGAGTTGGCAAAGTGCGCTGATAACTTTCATTCGTCATTGTGGACTCACGCCAATCTAATTTAACTTTGTAGGGAATGGATTTATCCATTCCGCTATATTGGAGAAGGATTATTATCATGACTAGGGATGCAATTTCGGAATGGATAAATCCATTCCCTACAATGGTGAGATGTATTTTGGCTAGTTTCGTAACAAGTCTATCGCAGACTTGACTCGAAATCCTCCTCCTAGTCTGAATAATTCGGGAGGAGGTAATCCTACATCAAGCTTTACCAAGGGTTCAGGATAACATTGTTAACGTCATTTGACTACTCCTTAGGAGGATAATTAAAAGCGACCCAAAGAGGGTCGCTTATTTTTCGATTGATGTGTATTAGATAGCGCTATGAGTGAAAGAAACGATAGCACATAGGGGGATTTCTGTTACAGAGCCTAAGAAGTTGCTAAAACCGCCGCCGAAGCCGCCCCAGCCACCGCCAAGAAAGCCACCGCAACCACCTCTACCGCAACCGCCCCAACCGCCGAAGCCGTCAAAGCCGCCACAAGTGCTGCCTACAGGGCAAGCAGGTGGTGCACCGATGCGAGTGATAAGTTTTACAACTCTATCATCAACACAGGCTAAAACGCCAGTGAAGCCAGAGCCAGAGATGCCGCCAGAAGCCGTGAAGATAGTTACAGTTTTGCCTACGTAACGTGCCATGTCTGCAAATAATTCAAAATTACCATGATGTCCCAATTGTATTTCCTCCTTCCAGATGGACATTTGAATGCCCTTTTGAAACATACTATGAAGGCTTGGGTAAAATGGTTACAAGCATTTTGAAAGATAAACAAAAGCCCTCTACCTATGCTGGGTCGAGGGCTTAATATTATAATTATAATGAGGATCACCTTATAGCTAGCAAAATTATGGATAAAACAGCAACTATTGTTCTGATTCGCACGAGTGATTGGGTGGCAATGCTTTGAGTAGTAACGTCAGAATCACTATAACTATGGCTATAACTGGATAAAATCAAACCAGTTGTCAAATCAAATGTAATGTCATTGCCATCACGTGTTCTAACCATAAGGGTGTTGTTCTCTCTATCGTGATATCGCTGGTTTTGATAATCCCATTGGGCATGCCCTATTGAGAGGACTATGCTGTTTCTGTTTGTTACTAAGTCAAAAACATCATAATGATGAACTAGATTGCCCTCCCGAAAAAAACGTATAACAGGCCTTGTCATCTCTCGCTGCCGTATATTGTTGCTAGGATTTCCAGTTGTAGGTATCCACCAGCCTATCTCAAGAAAAGACGTGCCGTCATTTGAAAAGTAAAGCATGCCAAAAATAGATGCATCTACGGTGTAGATAAGCTCATCATCTCGATACAATCCTGTTTAAGGGTATCCTTGAGATATAAAATCCGTAGGCGTTCCCCAGAAAAATGCATTTGGAGGATAATGTGCATACTCTGGCCTATAATGAAAAACCAAACCATCACCCAAATCCATATGCCAAGGCGTTGGAGGGAGGGGTGGCTGGTCAGCATAAATCACAACTGAAAAGATTACCGCCAAAAAAACACACAACACGCTAGCAAAACGCTTTTTAATCTAAATCAACCCCTTTAAGATATTGTAGAAGGCATCTGGGCTGTCTACATGGGGTAGAAGGCATGTTTCTTCAATTTTCGTAGCCTCTATGCTTTCATCAGGGCTTTGCCATAGAGAGAAGTATGATGATTTTTCATCAGGGTCTATATCGCCTGTGATGATGTGATAGGGCATTGTAAGGTTTTCTAAGGTGTATTTGATGTCGGTATTTAAAGAGTGAGACAAAAGGGCAGAGATAGGGTATTTGCCACCTGTGCCGCCAGCGTGGGCTGCAAGGTACATCTCTTCTAAGATGATATCATCCACGTAGGATATAAGACCTTCACGCTCTAAAAACTCAACTAAAGCTTTTTTGGAGGTTAAGGCATGGTAAAGGCTTGTGCCTAAAACGGGGGAGTCTAAAGTTTTCTTAAACTTGCTGCCGAATTGATCCATCATGCCGCCCCATTCGCTTGTGTTTGCCTCGTCTGACGTGCCAGTTGGGGAGATTAGGATGACTTTTTTAAAGCTTTCAGGGTTAAGCTTAGCACAGGTGGCTAAAGACGCCGCAGAGTGCAAAGAAGCCACAGCCGTAACGGGCGAGCCTATAATGTCTTCAATAAAATCTTTTATAAGGCCGCCGTATAGGTAGCTAGAGTAGCTTATATTAGGCTTGTCTGAGTAGCCAAAACCTAGCAAATCTAAAGCGTATACCTTATAGTTTTGAGAGAGTGCCTCCATAATGCCTTTAAACTCCAAAGCACTGGCACCTGGGTATATGCCGTGGATAAGCAACAAAGGCTCTCCAAAGCCACGGGTGATATACTTGATATCGCCGTATTCCCAATTATACAATGCTTCGTTTTCACGTGGAACAATACGTGCTTGAGCTTTTTTGGTGATAATGTGGTTGGCTATAATAGGCGTTGCAATGGCAGCCCCTATAGCGATTAAAGCTTTTGTACTTTTTCTCATAATTTCACACTCCGTCAAATATATTATTTACAAGCCTTTATATCTAAAGGCTTACGCCACTTTTAATGGGTCATTAGGCTTGTAGCGAAACCATCCCCTTCACGTCATCCTGAGCTTGACTCAGGATCTATGTGGGCTAGTGCATGCCCAACTAGGATTGCCCTTCTCCAATTAGATCCTGAGTCAAGCTCAGGATGACGCAGGGGGAGACGGGCTCTACCGCAAGGCCACAATGACGATCAGAACGATTAAAAGGCTTATTCATCTTAAAATTAATTTTACCATATTTAAACACATATTGCAAGGGGGATTTGGATTGTGAATCAAGTTATAATGCTTTTGGGGCAACTTTTTTTAATAGGCTGCCTTCATATGATAATGAACATGCTAATAGAAGGGGAGAAGATGCCCTTTTTCTCCCGTGTTGTAACAATCGCTTGCTATGCTGGCTCTTTGTTTTTGCTTGGTCGCTTTATTGTGGTTAACCTTATGCCCCAAATGGCTAGTATTTTTCGTATTGTTTTATAACTATCTCTCTGCCACGTCTTTAAAAAGGCGAGATAAAAACTTGTCTCCAGCTATTAAAACCATCAAGCCATATTCCATAAAAGGTAAATGGGATATAGCCATATTTGATAAGATTGGAAAGTAAGGGTCTGCCGCTAAGATCGCCTTGCCTATCAAAACGATAACATAGAAAAGATATAAACTAGACTTCATTGAAGGGCCATACAAATACCACATTAAGCCTCTCATAAAGGTTTTTGGGCTTTCATCCCAACCTTTTGTTTTAGCTTTTTTGATCAAATAGGCTTCACCCTTATCTAACACCATAAAAGCAAAAATAGCGGCGATGTTACCCAAAGTAGCGATTAGTGCGTTGCCGTCAGACCACATCCAAATGCCTAATGTCAATTGATAATAAAGCCATGCATAAAAAAGAGCCATGAAAAAGTATGACACCTTTTTCTTTAATATTTCCATTCTGAGAGGTCTCCAATCATCTTTTGTATTGTAGGGCTTTCTTCATAATCTTCTAAAGCCATAAAAACATCAAATTGCTTTAGAGCAAGCAAGGCAATATCTTTAAGGGCGGGGTTTAAAGCACCCGTTATTTTTATTTGCCCAAAAGCACAAGCAAAAGTAGCCACCAAGCTTTGATGGATAGATATTTTTATTTCATCATCTTTTAGCAGCTCTTCAAGCTCTTCAAAAGGGGTTTCTTTGGGCTTTATATAGTTTAGCTCCCAATCTGCAAAAAGCTCCTCCAAAAAGGCCTCATGGTCAAGGCTTGTCTCCCCGGTGGCTTTAAAATGCTCTTCAAGCTCATAAAGTGTATCAGCCCCTTCGTCGCTACCAAAAGGAGCTTCCTCATCGCTTTCATCATAATAAAAATCTGCTATAAAATGCTCTAAAAAATCGGGATGAAAATCATCTTCAAAATAAAACTTTTTAGATAAGTCCATAATCCTTCGCTGCTTTCGTTATGTAGTCTATGTTTTCATCTTCAAGTGTTGTAAGGGGCGGGCGGCCTGTGCCTACTGCAAAGCCCATTAGGTTTAAAATGTGCTTGACGGGCAGGGGGTTAAGCTCATAAAACAAAGCGTTAATCAGCGGCATGGCTTTTAGCTGTAGCTCTCTAGCTGTGTCTGTGTCTTTGTTTTCGTAGGCTTTGCATATGTTATGCATGGTTTTGGGGTCTACATTACCCATAACAGATATGCAGCCCACAGCCCCTAAAGACAGCATAGGTAGCACCTCTTGGTCGTTTCCAGCATATATTGCAAAGCCTGTGTCTTTTAGCAGGTGAGCCATATTTGCAGCTTGAACAAAATCGTGAGAAGATTCCTTAATACCTACTATTTTGTCGATTTGGGCGATTTTAACTAAAGTATCTGGCTCGATGTTTAAAGATGTGCGTGAAGGCACGTTGTAAGCTAAAATCGGTATATCTACGCTGTCTGCAAGGGCTTTATAATGCTCTACCAAGCCCTTTTGGGTGGTTTTGTTGTAGTAGGGCGTTACGGCTAAAATACCATCTGCCCCCGCTTTTTGCACATCTTGGCTAAGCTTTATGGTGTTGTATGTAGAGTTAGACCCGCCGCCGCCCAAAACAGGCACACGGCCAGCCACCTTATCCACGGCGAATTTGACGGCATTAAAACGCTCCTCATAGCTAAGGGTTGCGGCCTCGCCCGTTGTGCCGCATACTATAATGGCATCTACATCATTAGCTATTAAAAACTCTATATGCTCACCAAAAACTTTATAGTCAATATTAAAATCTTTATCAAATGGCGTTACAATTGCGGTGCCTACACCTTTAAACAACGGCTTTTTCATCATGCTGCCTCCCATTCGTTAAATAAACAACTCAGCTATTTGTATTGCGTTGGTTGCTGCCCCTTTGCGAACATTATCTGCCACAACCCATATATTTAGGGCGTTGGGGTTTGATGTATCACGGCGTATACGCCCTACAAAAACCTCATCTCTACCTGAGGTGTTGATGGGCATGGGGTATGTGTTGTTTGTTGCATCATCTACAACTACCACCCCATCCGCATTATTCAAGATGCGGACAACCTCTTCTATATCAAATTTATTCTCAAATTCTATATTTATGCTAAGGCTGTGGCTGTTTAAAATAGGCACACGCACGCAAGTGGCTGTTATGGCTATATGGGGTGCGTTTAAAATTTTTCTTGTTTCATTTATCATTTTTAGCTCTTCTTTTGTATAGCCCCCATCTGCAAAAGCATCTATATGGGGGATGACATTGTTGGCTATGGGGTGGGCAAAATGCTTATGCTCTTGACCTTTTAAGGTAGCTTCAAGGTCTGCAATGCCATCTGTGCCAGCACCACTTACAGCTTGAAAGGTTGTATATATCACCCGCTTGGCTTTAAAAGCTTGGTGAAGAGGGGCGATAGCCACAACCGCCTGTATAGTAGAGCAGTTAGGGTTGGCGATGATGCCCTTGTGATTTTTGGCTTCGCTAGGGTTTATTTCAGGCACAACAAGCGGCACGCCCTCATCCATACGAAAGTGGGATGAATTGTCGATAACAACCACCCCAGCATCAGCCAAAAGCGGTGCATATTTTGCTGATATGCTGCCTCCTGCTGCAAAAAAAGCCACCTGAAAAGCGGGGGCGTCTGCAATGGTCTCATCCAAAGGCTTTATCACATAATCTTCATTTTTAAACCTAACAACCTTGCCCGCCGAGCGAGGCGAAGCATAAAGCTCTAAACCAGACACAGGAAAGGCCCTATCTTCAAGCACCTTCAAAATAGCCTCACCCACCATGCCCGTAGCACCAATTATAGCAATTTTCACAATCCATCCCCCTCAATTTCTCATCCATTAAATACTACAAATATTATACGCCTACTTCAAGTTTTTGTCAACTGATTACTTATTAATATATTTTGACTAGGAGTGCATCTCATATAAGTACATATCATACCAGTCTACCCCTGTAGGGGCTAACTTGTCAACCCAACCGCAACAAAACACCAAAGCATCCTCTAAAGTCTATAAAACCTCTCATAAGGCGTGTTCCAACCCAAGCACTTTCTTGGTCTATTGTTTAAAAGT
>WQVB01000041.1 GCA_009781815.1 Defluviitaleaceae bacterium | reverse complement strand
TTAAAATGGATGTGCGTGGGCGAGACCTTATATCAGGTCTTCCAAAAACAATTACCATGTCTAGCGATGAGGTTAGCCATGCGGTTTATGAGCCTATCAATGCCATTATGGATGCTATTAAGGTTACTTTAGAGAGAACGCCGCCAGAGCTTGCTTCGGATATTATGGAGACGGGCATCCTCCTAGCGGGTGGTGGTGCTATGATAGGCGGCCTTGACAAGCTTATAACAGTAGAGACGGGCATGCCCGTGCATATAGCGGAAGACCCGCTAGATGCCGTTGCTAAAGGCACAGGTTTGGTTTTAGACCATATTAATGATTTGAAAAACAATGTTTTAGTAAGCTCTAAAAAGCTTAGAATGTAGTTTCATCACAGGCTTCTCTCGTATTAGTCTTGTTACGAAATTATTATAAATATAACCATATCATCCCCCTAGTCGCCATCCTGAGCTTGACTCAGGATCTAATTGGAGCAAGGCAGTCCTAATTAGTCATGCACTATCCCACATAGATCCTGAGCCAAGCCTTGTCCTTCTGCCTGCAGCAGCAATCATAGCACGAGGCAAACTACAAGTCATTGCGGACTTGATCCGCAATCTACGTGGCAAGTGTGATTTTATATTGATTATAAAAGTGTGTCCTACTCCAATTAGATTGCGGATCAAGTCCGCAATGACAAGAGTGTTCAGGATATACACGAGGTTAAAATGGACTTAATCCGCAAGCATAAAAAAATATTCATAATAGGTCTTTGCGTCCTGTCTTTATTTTTGATGGCTTTTACTGGCCGTGGCAGCTATACGCAGGGGCCTATACGCTCTTCTATCGGCTTTGTTTTTACCTCTGGGCAGGCTTTATTTTCTAATATAGGCAATTGGTTTAGCGAGAGGATAGGCTTTTTAACCAATATGAACAACCTACAAAGAGAAAACCAAGAGCTGTTAGCACAAGTGGAGGCTCTTCAAACGGAGCTTAATAGAATGCTCCACCTGCAAGAAGAAAATGTAACCCTTTCTAACCTTGTTGACCTCCATCGCCATTATGACAACTATGGGGTGATAGGGGCTAACATAATCTCTCACAACCCCAGCAACTGGAGCAACAGCTTTGTTATCAACATAGGTCAAAACCGAGGCATTGCGGTAGATATGGCTGTTTTAGCCCCAGGTGGGCTTGCAGGCAGGGTGTCTTCTGTGGGCTTTAACTATGCGGTTGTAACCCCCCTTTTGGAGGATGGCCTTGCAGTATCTGGCCAAAGCCAAAGAACGGGTGATTGGGGCATGGTTTCGGGGGATATTAACCTATCATCCTACAACCTTTTGAGAATGGATTATTTAGATATATCTGCAGGCATAGCACCTGGAGATGCGGTGATAACAAGCCATATGTCATCTATATACCCCCCTGGCATTTTGATAGGTAATGTTGTGGAGATTGGTCAATCAACAGGCAATTTGCTTTATGCTACAATCCGCCCCTCGGTGGATTTTTCGAGCCTTTCGTCGGTTTTGGTTATCACCGATATATTTGATAATAGCTTTGGAAATGTTGATTAAGAATTAGGTCTGTTTCGTGCCGTCATCATGAATCGCCGTCATCCCGTGCTTGACACGGGATCTATGTATGATAGTGTGCAACCCCAATTAGGCCTGACCTTCTCCAATTAGATCCCGTGTCAAGCACGGGATGACGGTAGGGGAGCAAGCAGGTTTGACCCGCAATCCCCTCTCTTCCCGAACTAGAGAGCTTGACCTACAATCAACAAACCAATCAGAAAGTGAAGATTTCATGCGTGTTTTAATATTCTCCATCATCATCATATTTAACTTTCTATTATCCACCACATGGCTACAAGGTATAGCCATAGGGGGCATAATGCCTAATATAGCTTTAATTATATTGGTGTGCTATGCTCTTTTAAGGGATGATATAGAAGGGGCCATTATGGGCTTTTTTATGGGCCTTCTAGCAGATATGCTTTTTGGCAACATTATAGGTGTGTCTACCCTTTTGATGACCCTTTTGGGGTATTTTGCAGCAAAGCCTTTTAGAGAGTTTTTCAAAGAAAACTATATAGCCCCCCTTCTTTTGGTGGGTGCGTCTACCTTGGCTTATGAGTTTTTATATTATGTAGTTAACTTTTTGCTGCTAGGCCGCACAGATTTTTGGCGTTATCTTGTAACAATCATCTTGCCTACAACCGTGTATAACCTAGTGCTGTGCATTTTTATATATAGGGCAATCTATGCCATTAACAACAAATTAGAGGATAAATATGGAAAAATATAGAGAGCAAGTATCAAGCATTTTAAAAATAGCCACAAACAGGCTGGTTTTGCTTTGTGCCTTGGCTTTGGTGGGCTTTATTGTTATGGTGTCGGTTCTTTTTGACAGGCAAATCGTTCAAGCAAACTACCACGTGCCTAGGGTAAACACCTCAGAAAGAACAATACCCATAAACGCCCCCCGAGGGCAGATTTTTGATGTAAACGGCCGCCCTTTGGCCATTTCTTTACCTGTCTTCACCGTGATGATGGACCCTTCCCTTATATTTGACGTAACCTTTGGGGTGGCGGGTAGAGATTTTGACTTAAACACCGCCTTTTTGCAGTTTATATCCATCATGGAGCATAATCAACAAGAAATATCTATTGATAGTGAATTTTTTATTTCTCAAACTACCCCTCGTATCTTCACAACTTCTGAAGGGGCTGCTAGCCGATGGCTTTTAAACCTTAACCTAGATGGAGATTTAACAGCAACCCAAGCATATCAAGCTTTAATTGAATATTTTCAAATTCCCCAAGGGCTTGATAGGGATGTGGAGTTTATGCTAATAGAGCTTAGAGTAGCCCTATACTTACAACGCTTTAACATAGCTCAGGTACAGTTAGCTATGGATATAGACAGGCAAACAATAGCCGCTTTACAAGAGTCCTCTCACGCTTTGCCAGGCATATATATAGCTACGGACTATCTGCGATATTACCCCCAAGGGCGATACACCACAAATGTAATAGGCTATATAGCCCGCATAAACGAGAGAGACTTGGCAGAAAACGCCCATTTAGGCTACCTGCCTACAGACCTTTTCGGCTTAACTGGCGTAGAGAGAGCCTTTGAACAATACCTTGTTGGCACACGTGGCCAATATATTATAGAGGTAGATAACAACGGCAGGCGGGTAGGCATTATAGAGCATATACCCCCCGTGCCAGGCGATGACATCTTTTTAACTATAGACTCCGTCTTGCAAAGAGAAATTTATTATCACCTGCAAGATACATTGTCAAGGCTGCTGCTAAACCGTTTGAGGAGTCAAGGCACAGTCTTTGCTAGGGAGATTTTAGCTTCTACCGTTGCCGCTGGCAATGTTAGCTCTTTACTTATTATGAACGCCGAGCAAGATGATGAGCCTGCATCTTTTGCTATGCAAAGCTTCATCTTACAAAACAGCGACATAAACCCAAATGCGGGCAACTTTAGAGCCGAGCTTAACGAATTTATAAGTAATAATATTAGAAACGGGCGAATAAGCATGAATAGCGTGTTTAATGTAATGGAGGAGCAAGGCATAATCACCATTACGGATAGCGAGCGTGGCAGGCTTGCTTCAGGTGCATTGCCTGCATCGGTTTTTATCGTTCACCTAGTGGAGACACGCCAGCTAACCCCTCAAATGATAAATATACAGCCCTATACAGCTTCAGCAGCTATCACCTGCATACACACAGGTGCGGTTATAGCGGCGGTTAACTACCCCACTTTTGATGCTAACAACTTTTTGCCCCACCGCCTTGACAACGCCTATATAACAAGGCAAAACACAGACCCCACCCTGCCCCAAAACCCTCGTGTGTTTTCTGAGGCGGTTGCCCCTGGCTCTACCTTTAAGATGGTTACAGCCCTTGCTGGCCTAAGCCACGGCATTATAACCCCTGACACTATAATACCCACACAAACCATCTTTAGAGATGCTGGCCCGCCGTATTTAAGATGTTGGATACACGGCATAGGCCACCACGGCAGCATAAATGTCGAAACTGCTATAGCTGTGTCTTCAAACTACTTTTTTAATAGAATCGCCTTTAACATGGGCAACCCTAGCAACGGTCGCACTCTTGAGAGCATAGCCGTCTTAAACTACTATATGATGGCTTTAGGCTTAGGCTCGCCCACAGGCATAGAGATTGGCGAAGCACCCACCACAGTAGGTCGAGAAAACGTACCTCGCATTGCCTCCCCCGCCATGCACCAAGCTTTAGGCCGCCCAGGCAACTGGACAGCAGGCATGACGAGCAATGTGTCTATAGGTCAAGGTGATAACGCCTACACCGCCCTTTCTATGGCGAAGGTAATGGCTACACTAGCATCTGGCGGCACCCGCATGCAAATGCATCTAATGGATCATCGAGTAGAGGCAGGCGGCACAGCTCACTATTTTCAACCTGTTATAGAGTATAATTTAGATATAGACCCAGCCAATGTAGCCGCTATACACAATGGCATGCTCGGGGTTACAACCTATCGCCGTGGCACTGGGCGAGGCATTTTTAACGCCTTCCCCATCCCTGTGGCTGTAAAATCTGGTACGGCAGAGGTTGCTGTGGGCTTGAGCCATTCATCCTACGGGGGCTTTGCCCCTTTTGATGACCCTAGAATAGCCATTTATGTCGTCATCCCTCATGGAGACTCTTCGTTTCTAAGTGGCTCTGCAGGTCATGCCACTCGTGCTATTTTAGAGGAGTATTTTGGATTAAACCAACGCACAAACCCACAATCATCAACCACTCCAATACAATAGCTTATAGTGAAGCTATCCTGCATCGTCATCTCGCACTCATGTCAATCTAATTTAGTGAGTTCTGTGAGTGATAGTGAAACAGTTTAAATAGTTTTGTGAGTGAAATGAGTGAAATTATTATTAAGACACTCTATATTTCAATGAGACTAGTTTGAATTAGATTCACATGTTCCGCACTTGACACGCAATCCCCTTCCTTGCTGATTTGACCTTCTAGGGAAAGGAACCTTGCCTGCAACAAAAGCTTATCCATTGTCAGGCTCGGCATGGGTTTACCTACCCCTACAATAATTTTCTTCTTTACAGCTGGCTGTTTATATGGTATGATAACAGATACAATTCTTATCTTCTTGTGCGATTTATTTCTAAACATATTTTAGAGATGCAAACCTATATAGATAGACTCCGAAAGGATTTGATAAATTCATGAAAATCGAAAGAATAAACGAAAATCAAATAAAATTTACCATAACTGAGGAAGATTTGGCTCACAAAAACCTAACTATGCGTGATTTGACATATGCCTCTATGGAAGCACAAGAGCTTTTTGGCGAAATTATGCAGCGTGCTGAGATTGAATGTGATTTTAGCACCACAAACTCCTCAAACCTTATTATCGAGGCCACCCCAGTTAGAGAGGGCGAGCTAATGGTTATGGTTACAAGGGTAGCGGCAGATGCCCCTATGCCTCAATTTGGCGATGGCTTTGCACCCTTCCCTATTTTTGGACACTCTAAAAACCTTTCTATGCCCCCTTTGGGTGGTGGCTTAGCAGCACCTCCACGCCAGGCTAAGCCCTTTGGCTTCCCTAGTCAAAAAAGAAAGGCTCCTACAGCTATAAAAAGGATGCAGCCATATGCCATCTTTAAATTTAAAGATTTAGACCAGGTTGTGTCTGCCTCTGTTCGCATAAAAGGAAAGCGTATAGGCCACAATGTTTTATATAAATATCTAAACGAATATTACCTCTCAATACAAAACAGCGACGACATTTTAAACTCTCCAACAGAGTCCGTTATTGGAGATTATGGCACAAAATACTCCACCTTAGAGTTTTCTGATGCATTTTTATTGGAGCATGGCGAGGTCATCATAAAAAGGGACGCAGTCAAAACCCTTGTAAAGCATCTTTCTTAAAGCATATCAAAACTCCCCTAATAGATTTAGGGGAGTTTTTAACATTTTTTTACTTGACACAAACCATAAAAAAGTATACAATAAGATTTATGTTTTGTGATATTTACATTTCTGGGCGTGGCGTAGCTTGGTAGCGCACTAGACTGGGGGTCTAGGGGTCGAAGGTTCAAATCCTTTCGCCCAGATTTTATGTTTTGTAAGGGTTTTAAAGGCTTGCCACAGTTGGCAGGCCTTTTTTATTTTAAGGGGCAAGTAATGGCGTTGACCACCTCACACCGTCGTCCCCAACTCACGTTATTCCGATTTGCACTCATATTGTCATTGCGGGCTTGACCCGCAATCTCCTTCCTTTCTGAAGGGTTCGGTTGTGAGATAACTAATAGTCGAAGTAGTGTTATGAAGGAAGGAGATTGCGGGTCAAGCCCGCAATGACGAATTAAAATCAGGCTCAAGTGCTTACATTTTAATTTGACTTATAGTATTCAAGTTATTTTCTCTCATATAGTTTTCTATACCCGCTATAATATCCAGGGTGATGGTTGGGTTAGCAAAATTAGCCGTACCTACGGCTATGGCTGTAGCACCCGCCATCAAAAACTCTATAGCATCTTCTGCGGTAGATATGCCACCCATACCAATAATAGGTATATCCACAACCTGTGCGACTTTATGCACCATAGCAACAGCCACAGGCTTGATAGCAGGGCCTGAAAGGCCGCCATATGTGGTGCTTAATATAGGTTTTTTTCGCTTGATGTCTATTTGCATGCCGCCTAAGGTGTTTATCATGGATATGGCATCTGCCCCTGCCTCTTGTGCTGTTTTGGCTATGAGGGTAATATCCGTAACATTTGGGCTAAGCTTGACGATGAGGGGGGCTTTAAGCTCTTTTTTTACAGCTCTTACAACAGCGTCTACAGCCTTAGGGTCTGTGCCAAAAGCCATGCCCCCTTCTTTGATATTGGGGCAAGAAATGTTAAGCTCATAGGCGTCAATTCCATCTACCTCATTAAAAGCCTTGGCGATTTTAACATATTCTTCAATAGTTTTACCGCAAAGGTTTACGATGGTGTGGGTGTTTAAATCCTTTAAAAAAGGCACATCTTCTTCAGCAAATTTATAAAAGCCTTTATTTTCTAGCCCTATGCTGTTTAGCATGCCGCCGTGGGTTTCGGCTATGCGTGGGGTTTTATTGCCTTGCCATGGCTCATAGCTTACCCCTTTTGTAACGATTGCACCAAGGGCTGAAACATCGAAAAATTGATTATACTCTTTGCCACTAGCAAATGTGCCTGATGCCGTCATCACGGGGTTTTTAAGCTTTAAGCCTGCTATATTTACCGATAAGTCAATCATCCTAAACCTCCCCAAAGTGGCTTTTAGCCTCAAAAACTGGGCCGTCTATGCACACTTTTTTATTTACGCCATCTTTATTTTTGCTAATGCAAGCAAAGCAAGCACCAATGCCACAAGCCATACGCTCTTCTAGGCTTACAAAAAGCTTTGTGCCACTTTCTTTTGCCCAGCCCGCAACGCCTTTAAGCATAGGCGTGGGGCCGCAAGCATAAGCTACCTGATGGTTTATTTGAGGGTTATTATTCAAAAGCTCCACCACATTGCCTTCAAAGCCTGCAGAGCCATCATCTGTAGCTATATGCACCTTTGCCCCCAAAGCCTCAAATTCTTTTTGTAAAATAACTTGGTCCATATTCCTAAAACCTGCAACCACATCAACTTCAACACCTAAAGAGATAAGGTGTCGAGCTAACAAATACATAGGCGGCGTGCCAATGCCTCCACCTATAAGCAAGGCCTTTTCGCTTTTTGCATCCACATCAAAGCCATTGCCCAAAGACCCTAAAATCCTAACAATATCGCCTTTTTTCATTTGAGAAAGCTTTTTTGTGCCATCACCAACCACATGATAAATAATGGTTAGGTTTTCGCCATCCACATCCGCAATGCTAATAGGGCGAGGGAGGAGGTTAACCCCATTGTCAAGATATATCATAACAAACTGCCCAGGCTTAGAACCTTTAGCTATTTGCGGGGTTTTCAATGTCATTTTATATATATCGCTTTTGATATTTTCACTTGTAATTATCTCACAATTTTCTAAATGCTTCATTTGCACAGCTCCCCATTTTTCACCACTTGCTGCCCTTTTACTATCAAATCTCTACACTTGCCTTTAAGCTGCCACCCGTCAAAAGGTGTGTTTTTGCTTAGGGAGTATAATTTTGATTTATCCAACGTCCACTCATGGTTAGGGTCAAGAATAGAGATATCAGCCACAGCCCCTATAGATAGCGTGCCTTTATCAATATTCATAACCTTTGCGGGGTTGATGGTCATTTTTTCTATCAGCTGACTAGGGGTAAGCAAGCCCTCATCCACCAAAGTCAAAGATAGGGGGAATGAGGTCTCAAGCCCCACTATGCCGTTTGCAGCCATCTCAAACTCACAATTTTTCTCGTCTTCATGATGAGGGGCGTGGTCGGTGGCTATTACCTCTATTGTGCCGTCTGCAAGGGCTTGCTTTAATGCCTCTCTATCGGCACGGCTACGAAGGGGCGGGTGCATTTTAAAGTTAGCGTCATAGTCTTTTATATCCTCAT
>WQVB01000040.1 GCA_009781815.1 Defluviitaleaceae bacterium | reverse complement strand
TTAAGGCTTGGTGATAGAGCAGGGCGTAGGGGTGCTTTGGAGGTGAAATTGGCTCTATCCATCTTTCTTTTGTGTAAAGCTCGATAATGGCAATAAGGCGGATGAAAGACCAATTGATAGGGCCTAGCACATCGGCGGCGGTTGTTTGTATATCTTCAACAAAGGTAAAAAGTAACTGTGGCGTTTGCCCACGCCTGCCACAGCGACCTAAACGCTGGGCAAAGCTGGCGACACTTGCAGGTGCGCCGATTTGCACCGCTTGGTCTAAAGAGCCTATGTCGATGCCAAGCTCAAGGGTTACAGTCGCACCTGTAACGATTTTATCTTCGGAGGATTTCATTTCGTCTTCCGTCTGCTCTCGCAAAAGGGCAGATACATTGCCGTGGTGCACCCTATATACGTCAGGGGCTTTGTTTTTTAGGGCGATTTCTCGCAAATTAGACATTACATATTCCGTCTCTTCACGAGAGTTTGTGAAGATGATGGTTTTTTTGTTAAGGGTCATCTTGAAGAGATATTCATAATGAGCTCTATCGCCTGCGTCTCCATGCTCTTCGTTGCCATCGCCAACTTTGAGAAAGCGTTGTACAAAAAGCCTTATATTCTTTTTGCCTTCATCCGTTATAGGTGCTAGGCACTCCCTACCTGTGCCTGTGTTAAGCCAATTTTGTGCCGCATCAATATCCCCAAGGGTTGCACTTAAGCCTATCCGCCTTGGTATTTTGCCAGTTAGGTTTTGTAGCCGCTCTAGTTGAGAGAGGATTTGGGTGCCACGCACGGTTCGCATAAAATAATGCACCTCGTCGATAATCACAAAGCGAAGGTCTGAAAAAAGCTTAATAGCTGCCCCTCGCTTGTTGATAAGCAAGCCTTCAAGAGATTCTGGAGTGATTTGCAAAACCCCTGCAGGCTTTTTTATCAAGGCGTTTTTCTTGGTATTTGATGCATCACCATGCCACTTGCAAACAGGTATGTTGGATTCCATAAGCAATTGGTCAAGCCTTTTAAACTGGTCGTTAATTAGGGATTTTAGGGGGCTGATGTATAAAACGCCCACAGAGGTTGAGGGGTTGTTGTGCAGCTGGGTCAAAACAGGCAAAAAGGCCGCTTCCGTCTTGCCTGAAGCCGTGCCAGAAGATAGCAGCAAGTTGTGGTCGGTATCAAAAATAGCCTCGCAAGCGGCAACTTGCACGCCACGTAGCTCCGTCCATTTGTTATAGTAGATATAGTCTTGAATAAATGGTGCTAAGCGTGAAAAGGCGTCCATCATAACTCAAACCCCACAAAATCATCATGTATTTCTTCGTCAGTCAAGCCACCTTTTGCCATTTGAAAGCTATTGCTGCCTAAAATATCAGCAACACTTTTTTGTGGGTTTTGGTGGATAATTCCTAAAAGCTCAATAAAATCTCGAATAATCTCCCTTGGGGTTATGTGAGTATCAGCCCCAACACGGTTATATTCCACATTTAAAAAATACACCAAATCCTCATGGGTTAGGGTGGGTTCATAACCATACAAAGAAGCGTGAATATCACGCAGTTTCTCCACCAAAATATAAACTTCTTCTTGGCTAAGCATCTGTAGGCGGATGATAGGGGCGGATAAATCCTTGACATCTTCTGTGGAAAAATGCCCCTCCGCCAAACGAGAGCGTAAAGCCTCGTAGCTAAAAATGCCTCTATATCTATCCTCAATACATTGGGGCGTGCAGCCCATTAAAAAGCCGATATGTTTTGCTTTGCCTTGCAACGCGTCATTATACATAGTTAGCAATTTTTCATAATTGTTTTGGCGTGAAATGGAGTTGGGTATTTTGAAGATATTTACCAGCTCGTCCACCATAACAAGCACACCTTTATAGCCTGCACTAACCATAAATGCGGCGAAAACCTTTAGAAAATCATACCAAGTTTCGTCAGTTACAATCCAATTGATGTCTAGGGCGTCTTTAGCCTCTTTGCGGGTTGCATATTCGCCTCTAAACCACCGCAGGGCGTTGGATTTTGTTGCTTGGTCGTCAGCTTGATAAGCACGCCAATAGGCGATAATGGCCTTTGCAAACTCAAAGCCGTTTATCATGCCTTCTAGCTGCCCTGCAACGGCATAGATCTGCTTTTCCACGTCTTTGTCAAACTCTACGCTGCCAATGTCATAATGCTGTGCCGAGCCTGCTTGAATACCTGAAATCCACTTTTCTAAGACTAGCGATAACGCACCGCCATCAGGCTTAGATTTTACCGATATATTTTGTATAAGCTCTCGATAGGTTGCAAGGCCTTGACCCTTTGTGCCTGAAAAACGTCTCTCTGGCGATAAATCCGCATCCATAACAACGAAACCCTTTGCCGTGGCATAATTTCGTATAGTTTGTAAAAGAAAGCTCTTGCCGCTGCCATATTTGCCCACAACAAAACGAAATGTTGCACCGCCGTCAGCTATAATGTCAATATCATGCAAAAAGGCGTTAATCTCTTGCGCTCGCCCGACGGTGATATATTCTAGCCCCACACGAGGCACAACGCCGCCTTTTAGGGCGTTGATAACTGTATTTGCAATCCGTTTTGGTATTATATTTTCCATTTTACTTATATCTCCCATTTATGATTTTGACCCTTGATGCAAGTGTTTGTCTATTCGCCATTGCGGGCTTATTTCACCTGAAACTATGCTCAACCTACGGATCCGCAATGAAGATAAGAGGCTTGAATTAGCGTGGAATTATCCACAAATTCGTCCCTAGGATTTCTTCTTGTTCGATTGGAATTAAAACAAGGAACTCCCAAAACTCTCCTTCGGCTGAAACAACCTCGATTTCATCTCGCAGAAAGCCGATTTGCACAATTGTGCCATAACCAAGGATATTAAATCTACCATCAATAAACGCAACTTCCATGCCTACATAAAACTCTCCCATTCTTAAATGTCCAACAACAGAACGAAGTAGTGTTTCTGGCGTCTCAAATCTCCTTATGGCCGCTTGGCTTATGCCAGATTCTAAAAGGCGACTACTTTCAAACAATGCATCAATGCCGTTGTTTATAAATCTTTGGAGTTTTAATGCTTCAAAAAAATCAATTAAAGCGTTAATGGAGTTGGAAGTAGTCTCTATGGGCATTCTGTCTTGAAAGACCGTATCCTCAGCAACATAATTCACCCAACCATCAACATAAAATTCTGTTCTGTTATCAAAACCAACATATAGGCGAATTTCAGATGAATAAAAACCTTCAATTCTTTCGATTTCGTATGGAAACTCGTTCCACCATGTCATTATGCTATGTTCTTTTAGGGTGATATGAAGTCTTTCTAAATCATCGGTTGTGATTGAGAAGCTTTCTGACCTAAGGTTACCTATGGATGAATTAGAGAGCACATCAAAACTAAATATCACTTCATCTTCCCGAGTGGTGGAGATGCGATAGACGATTCTTCTATTTCCTGCATCGGTAATATGCATGCTAAAGGATTGAAGGTTGCCCCATTCTGGCTCTACTTTATGGCGGTCGACAATTCCTTTTAAATGCTCTATAATTAAAGGAAAAGTTTCGGAAAAGCCATCTGGCTGCACCATAAAACCACGTGCCATCATAGTGTTGTCGTTTTCAAGTGTGATGGAGATGCCAAAGCTCCAATCACCCGTTGTGCTCCAATCTTCACGGTCAAAGCCATCCCATCTCTCAACACTGTTTTCTTCCAAAATAGCACGCAACGCATCAACTTCATGAGGGGGGATTGGGTGGTTGTTAGGTATAAAAAATTGCGAGTTATGCCCAGCTGTGGCATTAAAATAATATTCTCCATCTATTTTCTCGATACGAAAGTGATAAGACCCGCTCCAAAAATCCCCCCAGCCTATGGAAAAGTGGGTGATGTGGCCCCATTCAAAAGCGGAATTACACGCCGCTAATCCCAATAGACAAAAGCAAGCAAGCAACCCGATTTTTAATCTTTTTTTCATCATAGATTTATCACCTCTAATAGACTAGTTTTGTATTCATCATAAATGACAATTTCTTCATCAAGCTCTAAAATAGCATCACCAATTGCCTCCATTGCTTTTTCGTTTATGTTATCAACCAGCACCTCAAGCATTATACCGCTTTGCAAGGCGAAGCTTTTGATTGGTTGGCCTTGCAGGAGCAATTGAATAGCTTGCAGCTCTATTTGTGTTAAGGTTGACACGAGAGCCTCCCAAGGGTTTTCTACATTTTTTGGTTGTGGAGGCGGGGGAGGAGATTGCGGATCAAGTCCACAATGACCATCAGCTTCAGGCACTATTAGCTTTTCTTGGGTCTCCATAGCTTGTTTGCGTATTTCGTTAAGGTTTTGAGCATCCACCTCAATAACCTTGCGGGTAAACTCTGCATAAAACTTAGTGACGCAAGCTTGTATAAAATCAGGCAATTTTATGCCCATTTTTGAAAGCTTGTTTAAAGCCGCCTCTCCGCACACATTGGGGTTTGCACTCATTTTGTACTTAAACTTCACCACTTTTCGCAAGCAGCTCTCCATCTCTTTCATAATGTATCCTATCAATTGCCGCCCTTGGTCTGCCAGCATAACGCTTGTATATTGCCAATTATTTGCTTTGCAGTTATAAACCTCTCTTTCAGAAATTACAACTCGGCGGTTGGCTTGCTTAAAAACTGGGTGAAATAGGGCGTTGCCAAAGGTCATCCAAGGTGATTGCTCCGCAAGGGGGTGGAATATCATATCTTCAAAGTTGCTGCCATGTTTTTCAAAATACTTTCTAAAATATGTTAGGGTAAAGTGAAAACAGTCGTTAATTATATTGTGAGTTTCTTCGCTATAAAAAACCGACTGGGTGATATCGTATTTGGAGATGCTTGCAAATAAATCAAAGCTAGTTTCTTTGCATGAATTATAGGCAAAAACAGCGGGGTAGTGCATTTTTAACCCATGCTCCTCCACAAAATCATGAAAAGATTGCTGAAGCGGGTAATATATATGATAATCCTTCAACCATTGCAGCACATATTGGTCGATAGAATCATTATGCACACGAAAAGCTTGCCAAAAAGCCATTAGCTTGGCCAAGCCCTCTTCTGGGTTATTTATGCCAATTTGGTTTAAAAGCTCATAAATATACACAAAAGCGTAGGATGGGGATATAGGCTCTATCTCTCCACGACGCACACGACCACGCCATGTAAAGTATGTTCTAAGCTGTTCATAATTCATCCGTTGATAGTAGGGAAAGTAAGATGAAAACGGTGCAATCTCGCTATAATCATCCTCATAATCTTTCATAAAAATCGCTTGCTCATAGAAAATTTTGGAGCTGTCGCCATATAGCTCTATATCTCTAGCTATGTTACGCATAGAGTAAAACAAGGCACGCCTTTCATCAACCACGGTTTCGATAGGTTGGGTAGCTGGAATGAGGGAGATTTTTTCACGGGCTGGGGTTGTTTCTTGCCCCATCTCTACCTCCACAAAAGGGTCGGCATTCCACTTCTCCTTAGGTTTTTGGTTGCTGGCTTGGGCTTGTCTATTTTGCTCCAGCTGTTCACGAGTTGGGATGGGGGAGGATTGATAGTTGCTTTGTGCCGACCTATCCTCAAATAAAGATATTTGGGCAGGGTCATCCGCCTCAGGCAAAACAATATTTTTTCTAGCACTAAAGTAGTCGCTCGAAAGACCATATTTCCTCTTTAGCTCATGCACTATTTGATATAGAGAGCTTTTGTAAGCTCTATCGGCTCCACCGTTGCGATAAAGGTGCTTTAGAGGTGCAAGCAACTCTGGAAACTCTCTGCTAATATTGTCAAAAAATATCTTTCTGGTTTTGCCTCTTAAATATAACGCCCCCGTTACAATAAAGTCGATTTTGCTATCGGCAGCATTGGCATATAGTTGCTCTATATTCTCCCTAGAGTCAGTGATATAGGGGATGATAGGCATATGGAGCATGCCCGTTGTAACATTTATTTTTGAAAACTCTTTTAGCATGTTAAATTTTTCAGAGGCATTTTTGCCACCAGGCTCAATTTTTTTGCGGATTTTATCATCCATGGTGGATATGCTGGCGTTTACACCTACATAAGCAACCCTTGATAATTGGTCGATTAAATCATAATCCCTTAATATCAAGTCAGATTTTGTTGTGATTGAACAAGGGTTTTTGTATTTAATCAACACCTTTAATATTTCGCTCATTAAGCCATATTTGGCTTCAATAGGCTGGTAGCAATCGGTAACGCCGCTAATGCCTATTTCTTCCCCTTTCCAATAGGGGCTTTTAAGCTGCTTCTCTAGCTGCTCAGCAATATTCACCTTCACATATATATCTTTATAATAATCGCCGCCGCCCTCCATATAATCATGAGAATATATGGCAAAACAATAAATGCACCCATGCATGCAGCCTCGATAGAGGTTTAAATTCCACGAAGTTGGCAGGCCGCTTTTATTTACGTTTATACAGGCGTGCTTGCAGCTGATTTCGGTGATACTAAACATATTATAAAACCTGCCCCTTGTCTTCGGATGTAAACACGTAACATTTAATTATACCATATAAAATGTAACAACAGCATGGTGCATTAAAACACGATTTTTTCCACACAATATCACACATAAGGCAGTTGAAAGGTGGAGTATCATGTTAGAAACAGCTATACGCACTTTGTTGGGATTTACAATACTTTTAACCCTTACACGCTTGCTAGGCAAAAAGCAACTTAGCCAGCTTACGGTGTTTACCTATATAACAGGCATAGCTTTAGGCAGCATGGCTAGCGAAATGGTGATGCAAAAAGAGATACCTATTGCAGATGGCATATTAGCCTTGGTTTTGTGGAGCTTATTAACCCTTGCTATTGAGTGGATAAGCCTAAAAAGTGCCGCTGCTAGGGTGTTGATGGATGGCCAGCCCACCATAGTGATTAAAAAAGGGCTTATCTTAGAGAAAGCTTTGAGAAAGCAAAGGCTGAACCTAGATGATTTATCCATGCAGCTTAGGTTAAATCAGGTATTTTCTATTTTGGATGTAGAATATGCGATTTTAGAGCCAAATGGTGCATTGACCGTAATGAAAAAATCAAGCAAAACCCCCGCCAACATGCCCTCTGAAATTATTGCAGATGGAAAGATTGTGGAGAAAAACTTGACAGAGCTGGGGTATAGCCGCCAGCAACTGCATGCAGAGTTGCAAAAACAAGGTATTAAAGATGTCAAGCTTGTTTTGTATGCGGAGCTGCAGCCAGATAGGAGCTTGTATATACAAAAACGCTAATGGGGTTATCTTCTTACGTCATCCTAAGCTTCTCTCACGTCATCCTGAGCTTGACTCAGGATCTAATTGGAGAAGGGCAGGCTTAGTTGGGTATGCACTATCCCGCATAGATCCCGTGTCAAGCACGGGATGACGACGCTTGGTTTCGTTTCGCTACAAGCCTAATGACGAAAGGTAGAGTGCTTTGAAACACCCTTCGATTTTGGTCGCAATCACTTTTGATTATAGATATATTTTACTCTAATATAACTTTAAAGTAAAGTTTTTATTTTTGTTAGACCCATTAAAGCTCACAAACTACAAAATAAAAACTATCAGGGCAATAACTGCTCTGATAGTTTTCTTCAACCTCTTCCACGCCTTCTATCATTTTGCCTTCAACAGGCCTATATTTGCTAGTGTTTATTTTTATTCTCTCTATTGATTTATCTGGGTGGGTTATGATTTTATAAAGCTCATATTTTGAGCCGTCTATAGCGGGGGAGAGGGTTTGCGTATGCCCCGCAGGCAAAGAAGGGTCTGAAACCACACTAAAAGTAGCTGGAATGGTTTCGATTAAAATTGGTTCAAAGCTCACCTTTCGCCCTTGGGGGCGGCTTTCGTGCCCGTATATGTTAATGGTGTATTTATAGTTTTCTAAAATGGATTGCACCAAAACGGGATAGGGGCTGTTGTTTTTGATTTTCAAATCAATAGAGCCTTGGGCTATGGTGGCGTCAAAGGCGGGCTGCATATAGCTTACCATCAAGCTATGGTTAACACGCTCTATCACATCAAGCTCCGCATACAGTGCCGCCATGTATAAGGTGCTTGAGGCTTGGCAAATGCCGCCTCCAACGCCCCTGTCAGGCATGCCAAAGGTGATTTGCCCTGCCTCTACATACCCGTTCTCTAAAGTTCTAGGGCCTAAAACCTCACAAACAGATAAAACCACTTCAGGGAGGATTGTTTGATTGTTTATACGCCTATCGGCGACTTTTAAATTCTCTAGCTTCTCTTTTTTGTTTAGGTTGACTATAGTTGAAAAGCTACCCAAAAGGGTGGTGGATTTTTCAAAATCCTCCTTCTTATGCTTTGGAGTAACCTCTACAAAAACCGCATCTATCTGACCACTTGTTTTTTTGTTTATCTCGTCTTTTATATCCCTTATCAAAGCTTCTTTATCAACTTTTCTGCCAGCTTTTTCGTTGGTGATGATAAATTGATTATTAGTGATTTTATAGCTAGCATCAACTGGAAGGGTTTCGTTTTCAATAGAGATTTTTGTTGCGATGGACTCGATTTTATCTAAGCTATAAGTTATCTGTA
>WQVB01000039.1 GCA_009781815.1 Defluviitaleaceae bacterium | reverse complement strand
GTCATCCTGAGCTTGACTCAGGATCTATGTGGGCTAGTACATACCTTAATTTAGGGTTATGCCCTTCTCCGATTAGATCCTGAGTCAAGCTCAGGATGACGGCAGGGGGGTGATAGGCGTTTCACTAAAATTCTATTGCCGACTTTAGTTATCACCCCACACCGTCATCCCGCACTTGTTTCGCCTAAAACCAGGCTCAACCTACGGATGCGGGATCTCCCTATACTGATTACTTACTAGGTTGTGCGTTATGCTAGTGAGATCCCCAATCAAGTTTCGCCCAAGAATGGGGCTCAACCAAGGGTTGGGGATGACGGTGCAGGATAGCTCCACTCAAGTGTATTCCAGGCTTCAGATCTCTCCCCTCTTCGTCATTGCGGGCTTGACCCGCAATCTCTAGGCTTACAATTGTTGCTTTTTAGCAATTAGTATATCGAGATTGCGGATCAAGTCCGCAATGACGAGCTTAATAGGATGACGGCATTAGGGGGATGACAATTCGGTAGCATATTATGGCCATAGAAATGCAATCACCCACTCATAATAAGTTAGGAGATATTTATGTTTAGACAACTTTATACAATTTTATCCATAGGGCTTGTGATTTTTTATTTTTTATTGCCCATTTTAGACCGCACCATGTTTTTGGTGGTTACATCTTACACCGCTTTAAATATAGGTATTCTATCTCTCCAGCATGTCTATATATTTGATATTGTTTTCTATTTTGGTATTTTGATTGTTTTTGTTGGCATGGTTATTGTAGGTATAGCTTTTAAAGACACACCTCTAAGAGCAACCCTTGCGGGCTTAGCTGCCGCTGGTGGTTTTTGGATGATGATAGACGCTTTGTATATAAGCGAAGGTCAAATAACTGTGGGTATTGGCGTGTGGTTTATTCTCGGTTTTTCAATTGCTGCTTTGGCTATAGCCTCAATAGAGCAAAGGCAAAAAGTGAAGGATATAAACTCCGCAGACAATATACCAACAAGCCCCTATTTAGACAGCCCTAGCCCTATGATGCACAGCCAGCCAGAGGGGCATGGTAGCACAAATGATGATTTGAACAATGAAGATGTAGATAATAGTGATAGCGGCGATAGTAGTGATGGTGGCTCATCAGACTAATCAAAAAAATAAGGCATTCCCTGCTCTAATTAGATCCTGAATCAAGTTCAGGATGACAATGTACCTACTCGTCATCCCGTGCTTGACACGGGATCTATGCATGATAGTAGGCACCCAACTAACCCTGCCCTACTCCAATTAGATCCCGTGTCAAGCACGGGATGACGGTAGGGATGTAAATTGGATTGACGTGAGTGTGGGATGACGATGGATGCAGTTATCCATTCCCTTCATCAAAAAATAGTTGACAAGCAAATTGTATTAGTGTATTATGATGATAGTACAAAATTTTAGGGGAAGCGTGGACGAGAGAATCACAAAAGAAATCTTCCTCTCTCGTCATTGAGCCTGTCCTGAACTTGATTCAGGATGCTTGACACGGAATCTCGTGATGCTGATTGAATAGGAGAGTTAAAATGGACGAGAGAATCACAAAAGAAATCTTCTATGGAGAGGTTTTAGAAAACAAGCTTTTAGTTGGAGAAGTGTATGATATGACCTTTAAAGCACCAAAAGAGGTGCAAAAAGCAAGGGCTGGGCAGTTTTTAGCTATATACACAGGCAACCCTTCTATGCTTTTGCCTAGGCCTATATCTATTTGTGAGGTTGACATAGTGCAAGGTACATTTCGTGTTATTTATCGAGTGGCAGGCCACGGCACGGCGGAGCTTGCCAAGCTAAAACCAGGAGATAGCTTAAGGGTTTTAGGGCCTGTAGGCACCGCTTTCAAGGTAGATAGCAAGCACACAAACTTTGCTCTAGTGGGCGGGGGCATAGGCACGCCGCCTATGTTGCAGCTTGCAAAAAAAATACGCAATCAAATACCTCATGCCTATATATCCGTCTATTTGGGCTTTCGCAGCAAGTTTCAAGTTATTTTGGAGAATGATTTGATGAGGTATGCCAATGAGGTTGTTGTAGCTACGGATGACGGCACAATGGGCATAAAGGGAAATGTTATCGACACCTTCCCCCCTGACCCTAATTTTGATGTTATATACAGCTGCGGCCCTTCGATAATGCTTAAATTTTTATCCCAATATGCTCAGGAAAGAGATATACCTTGTTATGTGTCTGTTGAGGAGTATATGGCCTGTAGCGTAGGGGCCTGCTTGGCTTGCGTTGTAAAGGTAAAATCCAAAACCGATGATGATGGGTGGGACTATAAAAGAGTGTGTATGACGGGGCCCGTCTTTAACTCAAAGGAGCTTGAGTGGAAATGAAACTAAATATTAATATAGCAGGTATAGAGTGGAAAAACCCAGTAACAACCGCATCTGGTACGGTTAATAGCGGCAAAGAGTATAGCCCTTATGTGGATTTTTCCAAGCTTGGAGCTTTAACCACAAAAAGTGTGTCTGCAAAGCCTTGGAAGGGCAGCCAAACGCCTCGCATAGCTGAAACTTATGGCGGCATGGTTCACTCTATAGGCTTGCAAAACCCAGGTATTGATGAGTTTATACAGCGAGACATACCCTATTTTAAAAAGCTTGATACTGCCATTATCGTTAATATTTGTGCTAGAGAAGAAAATGATTTTGTCGAGGTGGCGAGAAGGCTTGAAGAGGCATCTGGCATACATATGCTAGAGCTTAATTTAGCTTGCAAAAGTGATGATTTAGGCGGGTTTCGTTTCGCACAAAATACAAAATGGACCGAAAGCGTGCTTGCCAAGGTAAAAAAAGTTACAAACCTGCCCGTTATAGCAAAGCTTACCCCAAACGTAACCGACATAGCCGAAATAGCCAAGGCGGCAGAGGCTGGCGGGGCTTGTGCCTTGTCTTTGATCAACTCCGTCTCTGCAATGCGAATAAATATAGAAACAAGAAAGCCTATTTTAGCAAGTGCTATGGGGGGGCTTTCAGGCCCTGCTATTAAGCCTATTGCTTTGAGATGTGTTTATCAAGCTTACAAGGCCGTCAACATCCCCATAATCGGCATGGGGGGCATTATGACTGGAGAAGATGCTATAGAGTTTTTGATGGCAGGGGCAACGGCTGTGGGTGTTGGTATGGCTCATTTTATCAACCCTCGTGCGGCTTTGGAGGTTATCGAGGATATCGAAGCTTATATGGAAAAGCATGGTATAGATGACGTTGTAGAGCTGACGGGTGCAGCACATTAGGTTTTACTCTAAAGCCGTCATCCCGTGTTTATGTCAACCTAATTTGACCTTGTAGGGAATGGATCCTTGGCTGACTTGCAGCTTGCCTGCAACAAAAGCTTATCCATTCCGTTATTGGATTTGCACCTCTTTATCCTTCAGTAAGGCAAGGCGGAACGCATAAATGCGTTCCCTACAGTGGTAAATGAGACTGACGTAAACACGGGATGACGGCTTTAATCAATCATCAATAAAAAATAACTAATATTTTCTAAACAATCATGGAACTTTATTATTCTTATTTGCGTATAAGCTCTAGGAGGTGTTTTTATTGTCCAATAATTTAGAAACAATAGTCAAGCTTAATGGCGTACATAAAATATATAAAATGGGCGACGAAAAAATTGTAGCTTTAGATAATGTAAACCTAGACCTTAAAAAAGGCAAAATTTATTGTCTTTTAGGGGTTTCGGGCTCTGGCAAATCTACTTTGCTAAACATTATTGCAGGCCTTGAAAAGCCAACAAAAGGCGAGATTGTTTTTAAAGGCAAAAGTATCGAAAAAATGAGCGAGAAAAAGCTTGCTATTTTTCGCCAGCGGTATATAGGGTTTATATTTCAATCATACAACCTTATGCCAACCCTAACCGCCCTTGAAAACACCACTTTACCCCTTATTTTTAGGCGTACACCCAAAAAAATACGCACAGAAAAAGCAGTAGATATGCTAAAAGCCGTAGGCCTTGCTAAGCGTTATAAACATAAGCCTTCTCAACTTTCTGGCGGCCAACAGCAGCGTGTGTCTATCGCCCGTGCTTTTGTTAACCAACCTGAGATTGTCTTTGCAGATGAGCCAACGGGCAACCTAGATACAAAAACGACGGAAGAGATGATGAACCTTATTTGCGGCTTGGCGAAAAAACATAACCAAACCATGATTTTGGTAACTCACAACCTAGAGCTATCCGTCTATTGTGATGAAATCATCTACATAAGAGACGGCAAAATAGAAAAAACCGAGGACGTATCAGCAAGTAAAATCACATTCCAACAGGAGGTTAGTGTTAATGAATAAGAAAAGTAAGATGACCAAATTCACCGCTAGAGTTTTAGCTTTTTTAATGGTGTTTAGCGTTTTTGGTGCCTTTGGCGTTCAAAGCGTTTTTGCCCAAAGCATAAGCATAGCTGGGCCTGGCACCCATGTGCATACCATAAGCGTTGGCGACGTGCCAAACGGTGCTAGGCTTGCAGCACCTACAAGTGTTGTAACGCAAGCCACCGCTGTATCTGGAGGCAACAGCCAACTAACAATAAATATAGAAAACGAGCATATCGGGCGAACCTTTACCGAATCTCTAAGCTTTGTATGGAATGAAGGCGGTGCATATTTCACCGATACAGTTTTGGTTACTATCGTTGTAGCTCAAGCACCTGCTCAAAATGCGACTTTTCATATCGTCTCCCCCACCCAGGTTGTAGATTTAACACCAGGTGTAACCACCGTTGTGGATATAGTCATCCGCAACTCTTCAAACCACCAAGCCCGCCAAATAGAGCTTATGCCAAGGGCTATGCCCAACCAAAACTTTGACGTGGCCGTGCATGGCTCTACATCCACCTTTAACCTTAACGGCAACACCAACCGCACCATACAGCTTGCCATAACCCCTCATAGAGACACAGCGGTTGAAACGGCAAATATACCTTTTGAGCTTTCTTTTAGAAACAATATAGATGTTTTACAATTTGTAGAGCTGATACTGCCTGTTAGGGTAGACCAATCAGAAGACGATAGTGAAGATGCCCCTCGCATAATCATGTCTAATTTTGAAATGCCCACAGCTGCCGTTAGAGCTGGGGAGCCATTCACCATCACAACCACCCTTCAAAACACATCAAGTGTGGCGGCTCATAACGTGCAGTTAAGCACATCAGCCTTTGCGGATAACTTTATGGCCACCTCCCCCGCTACAGTTTTTGTGGGCAGAATACCTGCCGGGGCTTCTCACACCGTGTCTTTTAGCTTTATACCTTTGGAGGATATTGACACGGCTTCATACTCCATCACCCTAAACCTTCGCTATGATGGCCTTGATAGAGAGCTTATAACCGATGCGGCAACAGTTTTTGTAAGCGTGCAAGCTGGTGATAACGCTAGAGAAGAAGGCCGCCTTCAAATAACCGCCATCTCCTCCCCCACTGGTCAATTTTTAAGCGGTCAGCAAGGCAACTTTGCCATAACCGTTACAAACACTGGTGCAGGTGAGGCTACAAGCATCCGCCTACAGTCTAGCCCAGAGGCTGGCTTAGTGCCTCGCCTTGCAAGCATGCAAACCTTGCAGCTTTTAGAGCCAGGGGCAAGCCATACATTTAACTTTGCCTTTGCACCCACATCAGCTGCCACGTCAAACTTTCATAATATCCTTTTTGAAGTGTCTTATCTCGATGGTAGAAACACGGCAAGGCAAAGCTTTGAGCAGTCTAGCGGCATGTTAGTATACTCCCCTGAAAGGGATGATGATAACGACGACCCAGCCTCTACCCCGCATATCATAATTAGCGACTTTACGGTAGACCCAGGCATAGTTATGGCAAATAGCGAGTTTGACATCTTCCTCACCTTCCAAAACACCCATGCCAATCTAGCGGTGCAAAACATTAGAGTTACATGGGAGGTTATGGGTACCGTTTCTTCCCCTGGGGGCGGCACTCAATCTGCCCCGTCGGCCGTGTTTGTGCCTGTGGGTGCGTCAAACACCTTCTTTATCGACCGCATAGGCTCAAGAAGCACCCACAACCACCATTTAAGGCTTTTTGCCATACCAGATGCACCAGCAATGGCACATACAATACGTGTAACTTTTGAATATGAAGACCAAAACGGCGGCACCCACACCATCTCGCAAAACATCGGCGTAAACGTGCGACAAACAAGCCGCCTTGAGCTTGGCGACCCTAACATCCCAGATTCTTGGTCTATGGGCATGCCTATACACCTTAACTTTAACGCCAGCAACACAGGCCGCTCTACCCTTTTTAACCTTCGTGTGCGTTTTGAGGGTGATGGCTTTGACACCTCAAGGGCGGATGAAATGTTTGGCCACGTGCAATCAGGCCACAGCGGCAGCTTTTGGTCAAACATCACCCCGATGGAGCCTGGCCCTCAAACTGTGTATATGATAGCCACATTTGAAGATGAAATGGCAGAGCAGCATGAAATCCGCCAATCCTTCGTGGTTGATGTTATGGGCGGCTTTGGTGGCGACATGGGCTTTGGTGGCGGAGACCGCTTCCCTCCAGATGATGGCTTTGGTGGCGGGTGGGATGACCCCTGGGGCGAAGAAGATTCTGACGGCTCTTGGTTTACCAACCCGTGGGTTATCGCTGCTGCTGGCGTTGTTTTAGCTGGTGCGGCTGTGGTTATTATAATCCTTGTAAAGCGTAAAAATAGCCATAATGATGACAACGATGATGACTTATAAGGTCAGGAGGTAACAAATGCGTTTAACCGACCTTTTTTCAATGGCATTGCGTAACATGCTAAAACGCAAAATGCGTACAATCCTCACCGTTTTGGGGGTAGTTATCGGAGCTACCTCCATCACCGTGATGATAAGCCTTGGCGTTGCCGTTAATATAAACTTTGAAGAGCAAATAGAGGCAATGGGCCCGAGAGCTCTACGTATAAACATACACCAAAACTGGCAACCAGAGCCAGGGCAAATAACCGACCTTAACATGGATGTTGTAAACCGCATAAACGCTATGGAAAACGTGCGTGTAGCCACACCTATTGTGGATATGTGGAGCTTAACCGTAATGTCTGGCAACTATATCGCCAATTGGGTTGATGTGGTGGGCATACTGCCTGAAGCCATGGAGCCTTTGGGCATGCATATCGAGCAAGGCTACGGCTTTGACCTTGATAGCGATTAGCTTCAAATGATTTTTGGTGCAAATGTACAATCTCGTTTTTTAAACCCCCGCAACCAAAACGTTAGAGACCCTTGGATGATGGGCATGATGGGCGTAGAAAACACCGTAGACCTGCTAGGGCAGCCCCTTAGGATGTCTTACAGGCCTGAGTTTGGCCAGCCCTCACCACCTGGAGGTGCCCCTACTGGCGGCACTGCAGCTGTTCGCCCTTATATTGTTGAAGGTAGAGGTATTTTAGCCTCTAGTGATGATTGGATGGCATCAAACAGTATCTTTATGCCCTTAGATCAACTCCTCCAAATTCAAGCTGATGAGCAAGAGTGGAGAGACCGTGAAAACATGGGCGGTGGTGGCGGTGGCATGATTTTTATGGGTGATGGCGGCATGATGATCGCTAACGATCCTGAAGGCTTTCGCCAAATAATCGCTCTTGTAGACCACCCAAACAATATCCAAACTGTGGTAGACGACTTGATAGCTATGGGCATAAACGAAAACTCAATGTGGTTTGAAGCCCAGCTGGTTTTAAGCCAAATGGAATCTACCCGCACACTTCAAAACCTACTTTTAGCGACGGGCATTGTATCTTTAGTTGTTGCTGCCATCGGCATCGCCAACACCATGATAATGTCTATATATGAGCGTACAAAAGAAATAGGCGTTATGAAAGTTATAGGTGCATCTGTTAAAGACGTAAGGCGACTATTCTTGCTGGAGGCGGCCTTTATAGGTGCTATAGGCGGTCTTGTTGGCCTTGCAGCCTCTGCAGGTGTGTCTTACGCACTTAACAACGCTGGCAACATCGACCTTTTTGGCGGCGGCTTGCCCCCTTGGATGCAGATGGACACAGCAGGCTCTATAGTCAGCTTTATCCCCCAATGGCTATATCTTTTAGCGTTGATATTTTCAGTGGCTGTAGGTCTTATCTCGGGCTTTTTGCCAGCGAGACGTGCCACACGCATATCAGCCCTTGCAGCAATCAAAACCGAATAGCAACATAACTAAAAACGACCCCTGCATAGAGGTCGTTTTTTAGTTAGCAATCCTCACCACTATTCCCGCACTCCCTTAATCGCTTGAGTTCGTCATTGCGGGCTTGACCCGCAATGATGAGAGGTAAAGTGTTCTGAAGTGGCAAATTAGAGCAGAATAAGCCTAATAACACATTATATATCCGATCATTATCACTCCTCCGCCATCCCATGCTTGACACGGGATCTAAAACGATCGTCTGCTATTCTTATTCTCTTAGTATTTATATAAAGCACCTCCTAAAATTTTTTATAAATATAAACCTATTTGATGATAACATCATATATTTTTATATATGTCAACATTTTTTATAAATATTTGTTGCTGAAATCAATATTTGATGTTACAATGTTAATAATCAAGCCATAGGGGGATTCTTGTAACGACAGGAGAGAAAATGACTGCTCAATC
>WQVB01000038.1 GCA_009781815.1 Defluviitaleaceae bacterium | reverse complement strand
GCACGCCGTGCAAACCTTATGCTTTTGTTTGAAAAGGCGTTAAAATTTGAGCAAAGCAGCCCGTCTAGCAGCTTGTTCTCCTTCATCAAGCATACGGATACTTTAGAAAAGAGAGAGCAAGGGCAAAAAAAGGCCATAATGTCTAATGATAGCCAAGATTTGGTACAGATAATGACCATACACAAAAGCAAGGGGCTAGAGTACCCCATAGTGTTTTTGTGCAACACATCGAAGCAGTTTAACCTGCGAGACGCGGGGGAAAAGATGGTTTTGGATTATCACCTTGGGCTGGGGCTTAAGTTTCTCGACAATAAAACCAACAAAGACGCCAGCATTTTAAACGATACGCTAATGCGCCGCTCTTTAGCTTTAAAAAAGGTATCAGAGCAAGTGTCAGAAGAGATGCGTGTGCTTTATGTGGCTTTAACCCGCTGCAAGGAGAAGTTGTTTATAATCGGCAATAATGTAAAGCTAAAGCAGAGGGAAGCACACAAAAGCAAAAGTTATATGGAGTGGATTTTAAAGGCTCTTGGCGATACCCCCGATAAAGCCTTGTGGGACGTAGCGGCAACCAACAAAAACCAATCCATCGAAAGTAAAGCCGAAAAAAAACAAGATGAATTGGTAAATATCTTCAAAAAAGCGGCAACACTTAAGGCAAGCCCTAGCAACATTTTAAGCTACCCTTCTCAAACAAAGCAAGATAACGCCCGCTTTGTGCCAGGCAAAATGTCTGTAACAGAAATAAAAAAGCTCTACTACAGCGAGTTTTTAAAGGATTCTTCACAGGCTATACAAAAACCTAAAGAAAGCTTTGCCGAGCTTGCCATGCCTTCAGACACAAAAACCGAGGCAACAGCCGCCAGCAAAGGTATAGCAACCCACAAAGTTTTAGAGAATATAGATTTTAACAAAAAAACTGCCGATGACATCTTAAAGATTTTATCGGAGGAAGAAGCTCTTTTAGTGCCAATCCAACCCTTGGTAGATTTTTTAAACTCCCCCTTGGCAGATAGAATAAGAAATGCAAAAAAAATCTATAGAGAGCTACCCTTTACGGTTTCTTTAGAGGCTGGCCTTGTAGACTCTTCTTTTGAAGATGTTGATGGCAATATACTGGTGCACGGCATAATGGACTGTGTAATAGAAGAAAAGTGCGGCAACATGGCCATAATAGACTATAAAACCGAAAAGGTTAAAGATGCAGCTCAAATGCAAAGCCTAGAGCATCAAATGCAGATGAGCCTATACAAAATAGCGGCAGAGAAAATTTTTGACAAAAATAATATAGAAGGCTTAATGTATTTCTTTGACAAGGGGCAAGCCATTGTGTTATAATGGAAAAATGACGTTAGAGAGGAGAAAGATATGCGAAGATTTATGCAACCTCATGAGTTTAAAAGCTGGATAGCCTTTTTGCTTTTGGCTGTAGCTGTTATAATTGTTTTTCATCTAGTTTCTCAAGTAGAATATATCTTTGGCTGGGTTGTTCAGTTTTTCAGCATCGTGTCGCCTTTTATCGCAGGCTTTGTGATAGCTTATATACTAAACGTGCCTAGAGAGAAAATCGAAGGCCTCCTTGAAAGGTATGCAAAAGGCCTTATTTTACGCCGCAAAAAGCTCTTTTCAGCATTGCTTGTATACATATTGTTAATATCAGCTCTTTGGATTTTGTCTATCCTACTCTTCCCTAGAATAGGCCAAAGTATCGTAGATTTTACAAATTTTATTTATAACTTAAATGTACAAGAGCTTATACATAATTTAGACAATGTATTGCCTTTTGACCTAAGCTCTCTAGTTGATGATTTTGACTGGCAAAATCTAATCAACAGCATTATAGATTTTGTTAACCCTGAGCTTTTAGCAAACTTCTTCGGCACTATAATGGGCTTTTTTGGCTTTATCTTCCGCTTTGCCCTTGCCGTTGTCAGCTCCATATACTTCATGGTAGAGGGTGAGAAGGTCAAGCTTTTTGCAAAGCGTATAGCTAGAGCCCTCATGCCTAAAAAGGCTCACGAGCCTTTCGTAAAATACGCAAGAGAGATAAACCTTTACTTTAAACGCTACATCACCTGCCAGGTGCTTGACGCCCTAATCCTAGGCACAATAATGACAATAGCCCTTAACGTTATAGGTGCAAGCTATGCCTTTGCTTTAGGCCCTATGCTTGGTTTTGCCAATCTCATCCCCTATTTTGGCTCTATAATAGGCACTTTGATAGCCTTTGTGGTTATCCTCATAGCAGACGGCACCACCCTAGGCATTATAGCTGGTGTTGTAATGCTGGTTATACAACAGGTAGATGCTAACTTCATCTTCCCAAGGCTTATCGGCAGCTCCATGAAGGTTAGCCCTTTGTTGATTATTATAGGCATCACCGTAGGTATGGCCTATGCTGGTATCATAGGCATGATTGTAGCCATACCTATCGTAACTGTCCTCCGCAATATTGTTGATGATTTGATGGTATATATAGAGCACAAAAAAGCACAAAAACACGAAAGAAGAGAGGTATAGATATGTCTCCAAAAGCTAAAAAAATCGCCGTTATTGTTATAGTTGTTGTTTTAGCACTCGTCATGGCTTTAGGGCCTGTGATGATGATTTTTGAGTGGTTTAGATAGCCTCTCGGCATCCCCGTTAGGCTTATAGTGAAATCGATCCAACATCGTCATCCCCAACTTGATTGGGGATCTCACTGGCATAACGCACAACCTAGAAAGCAATCAGTATAGGGAGATCCCCAATCCATAGGTTGAGCCCGGTTTTAGGCGAAACAAGTTGGGGATGACGGCGTTGAGAGTGAGGTCAAGTTATGTATATTGAAAATGCAAAGCTGATTTTTTTCATCCCCCACGCCACATCTTTAAAAGACAAAAGGCGTGTGGCAAAAAGCCTCATAGACAAGGCAAAAAACAAATTTAACGCATCCATAGCCGAGGTAGACACACAAGATGCCCACAAAACACTCACCATAGGCATCGCCGTAGTGTCTAGCCAAGCTTCTCACGCTCAAAACTCCCTAAACGAAATTATTAATTTTATGGAAAATGAAGCCTATAGTTTAGGGGCAGAGCTTATACAAGGTCAAAACTTTTATGAAAATTTACATTGATGGTGATGGCTGCCCCGTTGTTGATATAACGGTTAGGCTCGCAAATACTTTTGGGGTGGATTGCATTATAATATGCGATACATCCCATGTTTTTGACAGTAAAAAGGCAAAGGTTATAACTGTATCGAAGGGCAAAGATAGTGTAGACTTTGCCCTACTTAACATGGTTGCTGCTGGCGATATTGTCATAACGGGAGATTATGGTTTGGCAGCCATGTGCCTAGCTAAAAAATCCATCCCCATCCACCATAACGGCATGGTTTATAGTGATGACAATATACAAGCCCTTTTGATGCAAAGGCACAACAACGCCGCCATAAGAAGGGCTGGTGGTCGTTTGGAAAAAATCAAAAAACGAGACCCTTCACAAAATTCATCTTTTGAAAAAACTTTGAGAAGCCTCTTAGCATCATCATTGCGAACCACTTAGAGCGTCATTGCGGGCCCTTGGTCGAGCCCTGCTCTTCGGGTAAGACTTGATCCGCAATCTCGCTTATACTAATTGTTAAAGATTAACAAATGCAAGCCTAGAGACTGTGGATCAAGCCCGTATAGACTTGTAGCCAAACGAAGCCAAGTGTCGTCATCCCGAACCACCACTAACCATCATCCTGAGCCACCCCTACCGTCATCCCAATCCACCTCTACCGTCATCCCGTGCTTGACACGGGATCTAATTGGAGAAGGATAACCCTAGTTGGGTATGCACTCTCATACATAGATCCCGTGTCAAGCACGGGATGACGGTAGGGGCAAGTTACAAGCCTAATAATAACAAGGAAGAAAATCATGACATACAAAAACATCCACAAAGGCATATTCCTAAACCGCCCCAACCGCTTTATCGCTGAGGTAGAAGTTAACGGCGTGGTGGAGATCTGCCACGTTAAAAACACAGGCCGCTGCAAAGAGCTTTTAACCCCAAACGCCACCGTTTATGTTGATTATAGCGATAGCCCAACCCGCAAAACAAAATACAGCTTGGTGGCCGTTCAAAAAGGCGACATCCTCATAAATATGGATAGCCAAGCCCCCAACGCCGCTTTTAAAGAGTTTTTGCTAGGCGGGTATTTTTTCGATGAGCCTATAGCCCACATAAAGCCCGAGGCCAAATATGGCAACTCTCGCTTTGATTTTTATGTAGAGACCACCTCTCAAAGAGCTTTTATTGAGGTGAAGGGCGTAACCCTCGAAGAAAACGGCGTCGCTATGTTTCCTGATGCTCCAACTGAACGAGGCATAAAGCACCTTGAAGAGCTAGTACAAGCCATATCCAACAGGTATGAGGCCTATGCCGTCTTCATCATCCAAATGAAGTGCTGCACCCACTTCACCCCAAACAACAAAACCCATCTAGCCTTTGGGCAAACTTTAGCCAAAGTGCAACAGATGGGTGTTAAAATATTCGCTTTTGATTGTGAAATCTCGCCTAGCAGCATGGTTGTGAGCAATCAAATACCAATCAAAATATCCTCAAGCCACTCATAGCCGTCGGGGTATTCTGTGTTAAGGGCATTTATAAGCCACTTCTTGCTCTCATCAGACAGCAAAGGCATTACCGCCTTAAAATCCCCAGGGGTCTTTTCTTTGTGCCATTCATGGGTTATATATGTTTTAGAGGATTTTAAAAACAGTATAATTTCTGGTGTTAGATAAGGCACACCACAATCGGTGTGTAATATAGCTTTGTCAAGCTCCCTAGCCACCGTTTTGCTCTTGTTGCAAACAAAACCGCCATTTTCTTTATGGTCTAAAACCATCTCGATAAAGTTAAAATCCACCTGTTGCTTAGACAAAATCTCAAAATCATAAAGGTCATCTTCCCCCTCCCTTAGTTTAGGGTTAAGGTGGCTGCCTTCTTTCATAGCCCATATATTTCTAATATCATCTAGCTTTGGGTCGTTTGCATCAGCGATAGGGGTTATGCCGCCCCAGCTGCCAGGCTCGAAAACTCTTTTATAAACTCTCCAGCCATTTTTTTGCAAAAAATCCACCGCATTGTGTCTATCTTCGTGAAAGATGGATATATCCAAATCACTATGAGCTCGCATTTCTTTGCCTACAAACAGCTCCAAAGCAAAGCCGCCACAAATATAATAGGTGAAGCCGCAATCTTTAAATAAATCATGCCCTTTTGATATTAGCTCATTCAAAAATCAATTCCCCCAACAATTTAACCGTATATAAACACAGCTATAAGTAAAAATACAAGCAAAAACACAAGCATAAATACAGCAGAAAACAAGAGGTATTTAAGTGCAAATCTAGCAAAAGCCAATAATCGACCTCGCATTTTAGCTTCTTCCTCGAGAAATTATAATAAGACGTAGGAGTTGCAATATAGCTGCGGTTGCAGCTGCCACATAGGTCATAGCCGCCGCAGACAGCACGTTTTTAGCCCCTTGCACTTCATCTGCCGCAAGGTATCTGCCGCCTTCTAAAATACTCATAGCACGGCTTGAGGCGTTAAACTCTACAGGCAGGGTGATAAGATGAAAAAGCACCGTAACCGAAAAGAAAATAATGCCGATATTGAGGATGATATTAGCTAGTGAAGGCTCTAAAAACCCCGATGCACCAAAAATGATGCCGATAATAATTAAAGGCATAGCCGCACCACTTGACACACGCACAACGGGGAAAAAGCCTGTACGCATTTTAAGGGGTGCATAGGCCTCGTGGTGTTGTATGGCGTGAGCCGCCTCGTGAGCCGCCACGGCTAAAGCTGTAACGGATGTAGAGTCATGCACATGGCTTGATAGGCGGATTTTTTTGTTTTTAGGGTCATAATGGTCGCCAGCGTTTGAGCCTAAACGCTCGATAGCCACGTCTCTGATACCGTTATCATATAAAATTTGAGCAGCCACAGCAGCACCTGTCATGCCTTTTCTTGACTTTACTTCAGAATATTTTGCAAAATTTCTTGTAACTTTGGACTGTGCCCACAAAGCCAAAATCAACGAAGGTATAATTAAAATAATCGTCCAATCCATCCAATACATATTATCAACTCCTTATTTTTGTGAATCATACGCCTATATATTGCCATAATTTTATTGCAAGTTTACCTATTGTTACTTATGACTTGTAGCAAAATCGATCGAACACCGTCATCTCGTGCTTGACACGGGATCTAATTGGAGAAGGGTAGCCTTAATTGGGTTTGTACACTATCATACATAGATCCCGTGTCAAGCACGGGATGACGGCTAGGGGAGTGATTCCACAATTATATGTTTAGACCCTTCACAAAATCCGCCCCCGTCATTTTTTTGCCATTTGGCGGGGTTATCTCTAAAAGCTGCACAGCTTTATCGCCAGCAGGTACAAAAATGCCTTCTTTGGGGCAAAGCCTTATGCTATCCAGCTCCTCATCTATCACAGCGGCCTTCCACACCTTTATCTTCTTGTCAAAAAGGTGGGCATAAGCACCTGGAAAGGGGTTGTAGCCTCTAACAAGGTTTACAATGCTTTCAGCACTCTTTTTCCAATCAATCTCCGCCATTTCTTTAGTGATGATTGGGGCATAGGTGGCTTTTGTGTCGTCTTGTTTTTCGTGGGTTATTGTGCCGTCTGCAATCTTATCCAAAGCCTCTAAAAGAGCAATAGGCGCAATGTGGCAAAGCTTTGCATAAAGGCTGCCGCCTGTGTCATCAGGGGTTATATCCACCTCATGTTTTAGCAACATATCCCCCGTGTCCATCCCCACGTCCATCTGCATGATGGTGATGCCTGTTTTGTCTCTTCCATCGAGAATAGCTTGCTGGATAGGGGCAGCACCACGATATTCAGGCAAGAGAGAGGCGTGGGTGTTTATAGCCCCATGTTTAGGGATGTCTAAAATCTCACCAGACAATATCTGCCCAAAGGCAGCCACCACAAAAATATCCGCATCCAACCCTCGCAAAACATCAGGAAAGCCGCCCTTATTAGCCCTTTTAGGTTGAAGAACGGTGATGCCCTTGTCCAAAGCATACTCCTTAACGGCAGATGCCTTTAAGTTTTTCCCTCGCCCTGCTGGCCTATCAGGCTGGGTTACAATGGCGATAACCTCATGCTTGCCGCTTTCGTATAAAGCTCGCAAACAAGCGGCAGATATGTCGGGGGTACCCATAAAAACAATCTTCATCTATTTCTCCTCTTGATGGTCTTCGTCTTCATCCTCATCAGGGTGATAGGTTTTAATAGCCTTGTCGGTATACAAAATGCCGTCTAAATGGTCAAGCTCGTGGTGAAAAACCACCGACAAAAAGCCCTCAAGCACAAGCTCCACCGCCTCACCATTCTCATTTAATGCCTTTACATGGGTGATGTATGGGCGGCGAACAATCCCTCTCAGGTTAGGTATAGAGAGACAGCCCTCCGTGCCTCTTTGCATCCTCTCGGTATGGGTTACTTCGGGGTTGATAAGCACAATAGGCTCGCTGCCATCTTCCATATCATCCATCACCAAAACACGCTTTAACACGCCTATTTGCACGGCGGCTAGGCCAACCCCATTGGCCTCATACATGGTGTCAAGCATATCTTCAATCAGCTCTTTTATTTTATCATCCACCACCTCAATAGGTTTGGATTTTTTGCGTAAAATCTCATCTGGCTCTAGCCTTAAAGCTCTAACTGCCATGTTTTTGTCCTCCTGATTTCTTGCGTCATCTCTCGCTCTCCTACCGTCATTCCCTCGCTCTCCTACCGTCATCCCGTGCTTGACACGGGATCTATGCATGATAGTATACAACCCCAACTAAGCCTGCCCTTCTCCAAGTAGATCCCGTGTCAAGCACGGGATGACGGTAGGATGGAGTGGGATGACGGTAGGGGGGGTCGGTTGGCGATAGGGAGTGGAATAACGATATTGATTAGCTTATATAGGTCGGGTTAGGTGTAATATTAACCTTCACACCCTCCATATTTTCTATCTTTTCAAGCTTTTCTATGCAATATGCCACAAATTGCCGCAAAATGTCTTCATCTTGGCATTTTATCAGCGCCTTGTGCCTATAGCTTCCCTTTATTTTAGCTATCATACATGGGGCTGGGCCTAAAACCTCGCATAGGCCTTTTTTGTTTGCTGCCTCCATAATTTTTGCTAGGGTATATATATTTTTCACCACTTGCTTTTCATTTACGCCACTAAACACTACTTGGGTTATTTTGGTAAATGGCGGATAATTCATCTGCCTGCGGATTTCAATCTCATGCTCATAAAAAGCCTTAAAATCACCCTTCGTGGCGTGTTGTATGCTATAATGCTCTGGGTTATAAGTTTGCACTATAACTTTGCCAGCTTGCTCGCCCCGCCCTGCCCTGCCCGCAACTTGAGTTATAAGGTGATAGGCGTTTTCTGCCGCTCTAAAATCTCCATTGTTAAGGGCTATATCCGCCGCCACAATGCCCACCAAAGCCACATTAGGGAAGTTAAGCCCCTTGGCTATCATTTGCGTGCCAATGAGGATTTGAGCTTCACCATTTGCAAACTGGTCGATAATCTTTTTGTGGCTAGACTTTCGCCCCGTGGTGTCTGCATCCATCCGCAACACCTTAGCCTCAGGGAACTCTTGCTCCAAATATTCCTCAATTTTTTGCGTGCCCATGCCGAAATATTTAATGTAGATAGAGCCGCACACAGGGCAGTTTGTAGGGTTTTTGACGCTGGCGGCACAATAGTGGCAAGCCAGCCGCCCCGTATACATATGGTATGTATAATTTACATTACAATCATCACAAGCCGCCACATGGCCACAGGTGCGGCAATTTACAAAGGTAGAGTGGCCTCGGCGGTTGATAAAGAGTATAGCCTGTTGCCCCTTTGCCACCACATCCTTAAGAGAGCGATACAAATCCACCGAAAATATGGATTTATTGCCATTTGC
>WQVB01000037.1 GCA_009781815.1 Defluviitaleaceae bacterium | reverse complement strand
TCTACCGATGGGATTCACATGGGCTCAAGTATATTCGTATACTTCCGCTTTGATATTGTACCAGGTGTAGAAGTAGGCGATATAGGTAATGTGTTCTTTAGGCATGATGCTACGCAGTTTATGGGGCAGTCTACTGGCCTAGGTGAAAATAGACTTACACTAGAAGATGGCTTCGTTGCTATTTATGGAGAAGGCTTTAGTGTGTCTTACACCCCTGGCAACCAAGGCAACCAAGGCAACCAAACAATAGGTGGCACGCCAGAGGGTCAACCTGATGCAACACAACCTAATGTAACACAACCTGAAGAGAATCAACCTAACCTAACGCAACCTGAAAGCGAAGGGAATGACGAATCTCTTACACAACAAAACCCAGCACCAGAGTATCAACCTAACACAACACAACCACAAAACCAAGCACCAGAGGGTGGTCAACCTAAGCAAGATGGTGAGGCAGATAACTCTTACACACCACAAAGCTCAACACCACAACAAGACCAAGATGCAGATGATGCATATACTCCAAACACTTCAGATGATTCAGAGGCTGTAGAGGCTAAAGAAGATGCAGAAGTTAAGGAAGATGCAGAAGCTAAAGAAGCTAAAGATGCTACAGAAACATTAGAAGCTAAAGAAGCATCGGAGGCTACAAGAGCTTCAGAAGCATTAGCTACTACAGCAGCATCAGAAACACATGATGGTATAGCATATGACCGCATAGCATATATCATGGGCTTCCCTGATGGATCTGTAATGCCTGATATAGCAATCACAAGAGCAGAAGTAGCTTTAATATTCTTTAGGCTCTTGGATGATGCTAACAAGTTTGCAGATGTACCAACAGATAAGTTTAGTGATGTTGACAATGTAAGTGGATATTCTCAAGCTGTACATTACCTTACCTATGTAGGTATATTAGTTGGATATCCAGATGGCACATTTAGACCCGATGCACCAATAACAAGAGCTGAGTTTGCAGCAATTGTAGTAAGGTTCTTTGGAGCATCTAACCAAGATGTAGCAACAAACAACTTTATGGATGTTGCTTGCGACCACTGGGCAATATACTGCATCAACGTGGCCTTTAACCAAGGCTGGGTACAAGGCTACCCTAACGGCACCTTTAACCTTGATAACAACATCACAAGGGCAGAGGTAGTTACTTTGTTAAACAGGGCACTTGATAGAACACCTAACCCTGTATACATTAGAGGCAGCTTAGCTGGCACTATTGTCTACACCGACATCTCCTCTACCCATTGGGCTTTCTATGATATTATGGAGGCTTCTATGGGGGGTTTGGGTAGGTAGGTAGGAAGTAAGTAATGAGAAATGAGAAATGAGAAATAGGCAGCAAGTAACAAGAAGAAAGACAAGACAAAACACCGCAGGGGTAATCTCTGCGGTGTTTTTTTGTTGGGGATATTTGGGGTGGGATGTGGGGATGACTTTTGACCTCTCTCATCATTCTCAATTCACCCCCTACTGTCATCCCATGCTTGACACGGGATCTATGTATGAGAGTATGCAGCCCCGATTAGGACTTCCCTTCTCTAATTAGATCGGAGCCTGCCCTCAGCTTGACTGGGGGTGTCAAGCACGGGATGACGGTAGGGGGGGGTGGGATCTACTTAGGGAAGAGTAGGCCCTAGGAGTAGCTTGGATGTGGGGTTTACTCTTTATAAACCACTAAAACATTATCATCAACCAGCTCAACGACTAAAATATCCTTCACTTCACAGATGTTGCACCAAGATTTGGTGAGTCGGGTTGATATAAGACTTTGCGATCTAATGATTATCACTATGCAGGCTATATTTTTGTATGGCCTACAGGACATCCCATCAAGCCTGATTGGGTAACTCGGAATTTCGCCAAAATACTAGGGAAAAACGGCATGCCTAAGATAAAATTTCATGACTTACGACATTCAAGCCACTGCAAGCTAGTGGTTGGAAGTTTTTTAGAAATCTTAAACTTGAAAGAAATTTGAAAGAAACTTGGGGTTTATGGCCCTTACTCAATAAAAAAATACAGACCCTCAATCGCTTGAAAGTCTGTATTTGTTGGGATGCCCGAGGAGGGACTTGAACCCCCACGCCCTTGCGAGCGGCAGATTTTGAGTCTGCTGCGTCTGCCGATTCCGCCACTCGGGCATTTTTGATGTAGATGAATATTGTATCACGGGTGGAGCGTTATGTCAAGAGTCTTGAGTTATTATTGGGCTATTTTTTACGGTAGATTGCATCGTGAAAGCGGAAGGTGGAATCTTGGTCTAGGGGGCAGCCAGAGTTGAAGCAGCGGTTGCCAGCTTGGTTTAGGAAGGTCTCTAGGGGCAGGTTACCATAGGTGCATTTGTAGAGGGTGTGGATGAGCTTTGCGGCTTCATCTGCTGCTTGCATGAAAAGGTCTTTGAAAGATTCTTCTCTATGGGAGTTTTCATCCCAAGGGTTTTTCCACGGGGTGCGGGAGAGGTTTAGGTAATCTATATTGCTTTCTATTTTGTCTTGGTGGATGAGAGGGGAGGCTATGGGGCGGGGCAAAAGCACCCTTTCAACATAGGCTACAATGCTTTTCCAATAGCCATGGGGGGAGCGTAGGATTTTGGAGGCGATGGAGACGGATACCAAGGCGGAGGAGATTTGACGGGAGGTGAATGTTGTACTATAGGCTTGGTTGATTGCACAAGCTATTGTTTTTGAGGCGGTTTGGGCGTGGTGTCGCCTGCCTGCTAATGTTCGCCACCATTTAATATCTGAGGGGCGTTTGCCCTTTAGGTATTTTAGGAGGAGGGTGTCTATGGAGGATTCAAAGGCCACGTGATAGGCACTAAACTTGCCGCTTAGCTTGCCATCTGCGTCAAAGCCTGTTTTGTAGTAGATATAGGGGTGTGCTGTACAGTCTAAGATGTAATGGGCTAGAAAGCCTGCAAAATAGGCAAAAACCGCATCTTTTTCGTCGTTTTTAAGATTTTTTAGGTTTTTGGACATTGCTTTGATGAAAAGGCCGCTACCCTCTTTGTGCATTATGTTGCCGATATTTCTTGAAGATTTGCGGATATAGCCTGGGATGTAATAAAAGAAAATATCAGGCCCTTGGCAGCCTATGTTGTATAGCGGGCGATATTTACGTATATCATCTGCTATGTTTTTAGGAAGCCTCGTTAAAATCTCTTGACCTGATAACAAATGGGTTATTAAACCTGGCATATTATTCTCCTTATATACTCCTTCCTCTTAAAATAGTACCAGATATCGAAGGATTTTTTTCACATAACAATGAGACAGGTTCTTCTCATACCCAAAGGTATGAGAAGGTTCTGACGAAGCAGTTATGTGGGAAAAAGACGAGTCTTTGCCCTAATCGGGCAGACCTAGGGATAGATGGTGCTGTTTTAAGAGGAAGGAGGTATAGCGTCATAAATATCTATCATTATAATGCCCATAAATATGAAAGGTTACAACAAAAAGACTATGAGGCGGACGAATCTTATTGATATTGTCATCTCTTGCTTGTTTTGCCTGAAAGTGGGCTCTCATTATACCGATTGCTTAAGGGGTTGTGCGTTATGTAGGGGAGATCCCCAGTCGAGCTGGGAACACGCCATTCCAATTTACCCCTGTAGGGAATGGATTTATCCATTCCGTCTTACCTTGCTGAAGGATAAGGGGTGCAGACCCAATAGTGGAATGGATAAATCCATTCCCTACAAAGAGAATTGGGATGACGAAGATAAGCAGCTCGCCCTCCCGTCATCCCGTGCCACCCCTAGTCGTCATCCCGTGCTTGACACGGGATCTACTTGGAGAAGGACAGGCTTAGTTGGGGTTGCACTATCATACATAGATCCTGAGTCAAGCTCAGGATGACGGATGGTGTGAGTATGGGATGGCGACACTTGAGTTCGTTTTGCTACAAGTCTAATGGGAAGCTAGTAATGCTAGGGAGAATCAAAATCAAGTTTGGGATGACAATATCAATGGGATTGATTGTAACAAAAAAGCCCTTCAAAATGGCTTGGAAGGGCGAAAATATCATAAAAATGTTATAAATTATCCACCGAGATATTGTGGAAGGCTGATTTTGCGGTGTTTGTGAGAAGAATGGCGTAAAATAGGGCTTTGTAGCCGATGGCTTGAAACCCGCTCGCAGAGCTTGTTTCCGAGTTATCCACATATTTTTACACTTTTTTCAGGGTGATTTCCACATGGGTGTGAAAACGTTTTTTAGTCCCCTTTTGGCTTTAAATTGCCTGCTTGGATGTGTTTATCTAATAACTTTTTGAAATAGTTGCTAGGAGGAATATATCCGAAATTTTCATAAGCCCATATAAGCTCCCTCTCCAATGGGCCTCTATCATTGTTAGTTGAATCATACTCAAAATCGATATTGAATGCCCCTTCGCTATTCAACTTGAATGTAAGTATATCCCACAGCTTTTGGTCATGGTCTTCAAAGCATTCATTAATTTCTACAACAATAGCTCTTAATTCGCCTTTCAATTCATTATGCATTTCTTCAGATTCGTCGTATGTTTTAGCTATATCATAAGATCTAATGAACTCTTGTTGGCCTTCTTCTCTAAAGTAAAACACAGCTGAGCTCGCACCATCTTGCGTTACTACTCCCATGCAATATAACTCTTCCCAATCAACCGGAATCATATTGCTGATATGGTTTGCCGTTTTGCCATATAGTTCATTTAACTCATTTGTCATTTCCATTTTGAATCTCTCCTTTAGTTGTCTTAATATCATACTTGTAAATGTGCATTAGTGATATTTGCATTGATGCTCCTCAATGGCCCCTTGTATTTCTTCTAATATGTCTGCAGGTATGTTGAGATTATTTGCAATTGATAGCTTAACTTGGCTGAAGCTTTTTTCCAGCGATAGGTTAATTATCAGAGAAAGCATAATATCTATCTCGCTATAATTATCCACATTCCATAAGCGACTTATTAAATCATCCAACTCATTTTGTATATGAGGTGCTAATGCTTCATAAGTATAAACTTGCCTATTCATTAATTCTATCAATATTTCAAAAAAATCCTCCTTGCTTAACGTTGCTCTTTTGAATTGCCTTAACACATCCTCAAACATTTTGTGCAATGTTTGATTCGGCAATCTATCAGACAGCTCCTCGTATTGCTTTATATTCATGTTCACCCCCCTTTCCTGATCAATTAGAGCGCTCACTCTGATACGCCTCCCCATTCAGCAGCTATATCTATATCTCTCGTCATTTTTAATTCAGGGTATTTTATATCTAACCTTCTTAGGCATCGTATAAACTCTCTACTTTCAAGCTTTTCAGAAACGTCCTCAAACACTTCACTGATATGATACAAATCATCAGCACTACAATGATCTAAATATTTTATTGTGTCTTCTTCGTTTTTCGATAAAATTTCTATTAATAATCTCCACGTTTCAATAATACTAGGGTCATTTGGATGCAATTCCCTCTTTTTGTTAAGTATTGTTTCGATATCTTGCTTGTTAAGCATTAAATCTACCCCTTATTCCCTGCTAATTCTTCGCAGACATAGACCTTACATTTTTAAAAGTAAGCCCTGCCACATAGCCTATTAAAATGCCTGTAGCCACACCCGCAACAATGAGGACTGGAGAGTAAGAAAGAAGACCACTATGCTGCACCATCAAGGCTGCTATGCCTATTTGGGCTATATTGTGAGCCACCGCACCAAAAACGCTGACGCCTACAACCCCAAAAATGTTGGTTTTTTTAACCCCTGCCATAACAAGAAAGCTAACAATGCCGCCAGATAGGGCATAGATGATGCTGATGCCTGTGCCAAAAAGCAGGCCTATGGCCACAATACGCAAAACAGCAATAGCAAAGGCAGGGCGAAAGCCGTGGGTATAAAGCATCACCAACACCACAATATTAGCAAGGCCAAGCTTGATGCCTGGCACAGGCACAGGTAGCGGAAAAAACCGCTCTAAAGAAGCGATGATGATGGCCAATGCACCTAAAACGCCATATAGTGCTATCTTTTTAGCCACAACAACCATCCTCCCCATGGATAACCCAAATGTCTATGCCGCCACGCTCCACGCCTTCTATAGATATAACGAATCTATTTGGCAGGCAGGTGATGGTGCGTAAAGTGCCAGGCACGGGCCTTGACGTTAAGCACCAATGGTCTGGGCAGTCTGCCTTGTACATGGATACTCTGCCGTCTTGAAAAATAATCTCATTTTTGCCAAAGTCGGTTTCTATCACAATGGTTTGCCCTTCATGCTGGGCAATGTTAAAACGGTGTATTTCTTCACCACCTACATAAATCACGGCATAGGGGTCATCCAAATTTGTGCTTGTAATAAAAAACATAAAAAACAGCCCACCAGCTAATACTAAAAAGGCCAAAATTGCTACTATATCGGTTTTTTTAAAGATTTTTGTCATAGGGGTTTTCACTCCTTGCATCTTTGGTGTTAAAAGAAAATTATATCACATAAAGTCGAGGTTTTCAATGAAAAAATTTTTTGTTTTTGTTAAGGATTTTTATAAAGCCACCGTCAGCAACGAGGTTATCACCCTTGCTACACAACTAACCTATAGGCTTATATTTGCATTGTTTCCCTTTATTATCTTTCTAATATCCCTCGTGGGGTATTTTGATATAGACACTTACCACCTTATGGGCGAGGTGCAGGCCCTGCTGCCCGCAGAGATTGGCCAGGCTGTGTATAACATTATAGGCGAGGTTGTAGACATTGGCAACCCTAACATTTTAGCTACAAGCCTTGCTATAGCTTTATTTACCGTTGCCCACGGCTTTCACGCTATAATGCGAGGGGTAAACCGTGTTTATGGTCAAAAAGACACTCGCAACATTTTTGTGCAATGGCTTTTTTGCTTGGCTTTGGTGCTAATATTGGCTTTTGCCATTGTGTTTTCGCTTTTGGTGATTGTTTGGGGCTTTTTAGGGGTTCTTGGTATTGTGGTAACAATGGCTATTTTGCTTTTTGCTCTTATTGTCATTTATCGCTTTTCTAGCTGCAAAAAGCTACCTTTAAAGTCTCTTTTGCCAGGGGCTGCTTTAACTATGGTTGTTTGGGGTGCATCTACCTTTATTTTTAATTTTTATTTAAGTAATTTTTCAAACCATTCTCTTCTATATGGCTCTATTGCGTCTATTTTCATCACTATGTTGTGGTTAAATGTGATATCTATCACTATTTTGTTAGGGGCACAGCTGAATGCTATGTTGTTTAGAGCTAAAAAACGCCCGCCTAAGTCGTCATCCTGAGCTTGACTCAGGATCTATGCATGATAGTGAAAACCCCAACTAGGTCTGCCCTTCTCCAATTAGATCCTGAGTCAAGCTCAGGATGACGACTTAGGAGAGATCGAGTCCGCAAGGGCGATGAGAAAGGGCTTAATAAGACACAACAAACCAATCCCTAACATTAGCAAAGATATTATTGCTAGGGGCGGCAATGCCTCTTATTTGGCTAGATGCATATAAAAACTGATCTCTAAAGGCTATGGGTATTATGTGCAAGCTGCCTATGGTTTGGGTTGAGAAGGCGGCAGCTGGGGGTATGCCTAGGTTTGCAGTGCCTATAACTATATCAAAATCACCACTTGAAAGGGCTGCTTGAAACTGGGTGGCAGGTAGCACATCTAGGGCAAGTGCGGCATCCACGACCTCCAAAGCTTCATACAATGTGGCTGCTATAGCTATGCCTTTAAGGTTATCTTGATTAACGATCACCCTTAAGCTTTGCCCTGCTAACAACTCCAAAGATCCTTCTTCGTTATTTGAGGTATATATTGCTCTAGCGTTAGGGTGGTGGCGGCTCAACAAAACATCCCAATCTATAAGGTTTGGGGTGATGTCTCGAAGGTAGGCATCTCTAAATCCCATAAAGCTTACATAAGGGCTAAGCAACAAGCCACCTTGCTCTTTACCCAAAGCTCTAAAGCGACCTTGATAGGTTGTGTAGTGGGCAAAGGCATCTATAATACCTTGCTCAAAAGCGTGGATGGCATCATCAAAATCTCTAAGCACAAGGGCTGTAACCCTATCTATATAGGGGCGTGCGTGCGGGTTTGTCTCGTTTGCTATAAGCTCCATACGGTCTGCCATTATATAAGAATGAAAGCGAAAAGCACCGTTGCCTATGGGGTGCATGTTGCGGGTGGCTCGCAGGTTGGTGGTAGGGACTTGCCTGTAGTATTCATAAGAAATTATGGGGAAGTCAAGATACCACAATATATCTTCCGTGGGGGAGATGCTTATGTGTATTGTGCGGTCATTAACTATGCTATGGCTCAAAAGCCTTGCCACATTGGGGCGATAAACGGCCGTTTGTGGGGCGTTGTTTCGCAAAGTGTTGATGGAAAAGGCTATGTCTTGGCTTGTGATGGGGCTGCCATCCTCCCAAAAGACATTATCCCGCAGGGTGATTGTAAGGCTGTTGCCAGCGGGGGAGAGGGTGATGTCTCTCACGAAGATAGGGTTTGGCACTATCTCTTGGTCAACAAAAACAACCAAAGGCTCAAAAATAAGACGTAGCACTTGGGCTAGGTCAGGGTCAGAGTTAAGTAGAGGGTTTAAGGTTTGGGGGATGGGCATGGCAACGTGTATATGCCCCCCTTGGGCAGGTGTTGGCTCTTGCCCTACATCATATGGGTCATCCTCATATGTCTGTATGGGGGGCAAGATAGGGTCTATGGGCTGTATAGCTGGTGGGCTAGAGCCACCACAGGCCGCTAAAAGCACCAAACCTGCTAATAATGATATAATTTTTATTTTTCGCATAATTTTCCTCGTTTTTAGGATAATTTCTCTTTGCATCGTTATCCCTCGCTTCTAGTCGCCATCCCTCACCCCTACCGTTACCCCTCACCCCTACCGTCATCCCGTGCTTGACACGGGATCTATGTATGATAGTGCATACCCGACTAGGCCTGCCCTTCTCCAATTAGATCGGAGCCTGCCCTCAGCCCTTGGTCTCCCTGCTGACGCAGGCAGAAGGGTAAGACTTGACTGGGGGTGTCAAGCACGGGATGACGGTAGGGGT
>WQVB01000036.1 GCA_009781815.1 Defluviitaleaceae bacterium | reverse complement strand
TAAAATAAGCAATTGCAAGTAAGGGAGATTGCGGATCCGTAGGTTGAGCTTGGTTTTAAGCGAAACAAGTCCGCAATGACGATCGAAGGTATCCTAAAAATGTCAAATCGGAATGACGTGAGCACGGGATGACGGGAAGGGGTGCGATTGACGTGAGTTAAGGGCAGGGTATAAAAGGTTCTTGTTCTAACCGCAGGGCTTGGGCTGTATAATTTTAATAATATACTTCATAAAAAGGTGTGGAGAAAATGAGTGAAGAAAGAAAAATATCAAAACACAAGCTAACCATAGACCAGCGTGAAAGCGTAAGCATTTTTGGCGTGGTGGATGTAATATCTTTTGACGAAGAGCAAGTTATTTGCGAGACAGACCTTGGGGTGATTGTACTAAAAGGCGAAAACTTTCATATTTCAAAGCTAAACTTAGAGAGTGGTGTTTTAGAGGTTTTTGGGCAGGTTAATGCTTTAAATTATGAAAACCCAGCTGTGGTGCATAAGCATGGCGGCTCTAGCCGCAAAAAACCATCAATAATAGGCAAAATTTTTAGGTGATAGATATGGGGCAGGGGAGTATTTTTTTAATAATGACGGCTATGGGCTTTGCTATGGGGCTTTTTTATGATATCTTTCGCATTTTAAGAAGGTCTAAAGAAAAAAGCCCAAAAACCGCAGGGGTGGCTGTGCAAGATATCCTTTTTTGGAGTATATCCACAGCTGCCTTGTTTTTCTTGCTCTTAAACACCAACTTTGGGCAGATACGAGGGTATGTGTTTTTAGGTGTGGCTATCGGCCTTGTTCTCTATTTTCAAACATTAAGCCGCATCTTTTTACCCTTTGGCACAAAGGCGGCTTCTTCCACTAGAAGGCAAGTGTGTAAAAAAACCAAAAAAGCGAAAGAAGGCTTGCAAAAAGGGGCAAGATATGTTAAAATGAAGACCCACAACGCCAAAAAAGCCATAAAGTGTAAAATACAAGAGAGGGATAATAAACAAAAAATGCAAAAAGAAAAAAATATAACCAAAATTGACGCAGTTTTCGCAAAGCGTAGAGCTTTTGCCCTTGTTAAAGCCTTTCTTTTTCTTGCCGCTATTGTGGCTATTGTTGTTGTCTCTCTCCAGTTTATAAGCAACCACTCTAGGCGTATGGACGTTGTAAACACCCAAATAGAAGAGACCAACCGCCTTGTTCAAAACGAGATATATAGGCAGCAAGAGATAGCCTACAGGGCAAGCTACACCCAGTCTATAGATTTTATAGAAAGCATAGCCCGCAACTTTTTAGGGCTGGTGCATAGAGACGAGTTAATATTGATAATGGTAGAATAGGACGGATAAAAATGCATGAGATAAAAAGAAGCGAAAACATCGCAGAAAACTATAGGCTGTTGCAAGCCACCATCAAAAGCCACCTGGCAGACGAAAAAGACCTTATAGCCAACTTGGCTAATATATCGGCCTTTATATATCACGGCTTGGAGGGTTTAAACTGGGCTGGCTTTTATTTAATAAAAGGCGGCGTTTTGGTTTTAGGGCCTTTTGTGGGTAAGCCTGCCTGCGTTCGCATACCTTTAGACCGTGGCGTGTGCGGCAAGGCAGCACGTGAGGGGCAAGTCATCCTTGTTGAGGATGTGCATGCCTTCGAAGGCCACATAGCTTGTGATGCAGACTCTAACTCTGAAATTGTTTTGCCTATTTTTAAAGACGGCAAAGTTTTTGGCGTGTTGGATATAGACAGCCCAGTTTTAGGGCGTTTTACCGAAGAGGACAAGCTACACCTAACCTCCATCGCTAAAGATATTAGCGACTTTTTGGACGGCAAATACGAATAAAGGATAATACTTATGAAAAATATAATCGACACTTTAAAAGAACGAGGCTTTATAGCTCAAATGACCCACGAAAGCGAGATTTACGAGCTTTTCGGCAAAGAGAAAGTAACATTTTACACAGGCTATGACCCTACGGCAGACTCTTTGCACATTGGGCATTTTCTCACATTTATGGCCATGGCGTGGATGCAGAAGGCAGGGCACAGGCCCGTTGTGCTTTTAGGCGGCGGCACAGGCATGGTTGGCGACCCTACCGATAGAACGGATATGCGACGTGTTATGGGCATAGAAGAGGTAGACAGCAATGTATCACGCTTTAAGGCGCAAGCTGCAACTTTTATTGACTTTGACGATGATGCGGCTGTTTTAGTTGATAATGGAGACTGGCTTAGAAAGCTTAACTACATGAGCTTTATACGAGAGTATGGGGTGCATTTTTCTGTTAATAGAATGTTGGCGGCAGATACCTACAAAACCAAGTGGGAGAGGGGGCTTACCTTCTTCGAGCTTAACTATATGATAATGCAAGCTTATGACTTTTTAGAGCTTAACCGCCGCTATGGCTGCACTGTGCAAACAGGCGGCAACGACCAATGGTCAAATATTATAGCGGGGGTAGATTTGATACGCCGTGTAGACCAAAAGCCCGCCTTCGGCTTTACCTTTAACCTGCTTTCAAGGGCTGATGGTGCAAAAATGGGCAAAACCGCAGGGGGTGCTATCTGGCTTGACCCTGCAAAAACAAGCCCTTATGACTTCTTTCAATATTTTAGAAACACCCATGATGCTGATGTGAGACAATACCTTTGCATGCTCACCTTTATGCCTATGGAAGATATAAACGTCATAACAAGCGAGGGGGCTAGCTGCAATATCAACGATGCCAAAGAGATTTTAGCATATGAGGTTACTAAAATTGTTCACGGAGAAGAGGAAGCTACAAAAGCTAGAGAGGCCGCAAAAGCTCTATTTAGTGGGTGTGGAGCGGGGGGCAATGCACCATGTTTTACACTTACAACATGTCAGCTTGGTGAAGGCATAAACATCCTCGACCTTTTAGTTGTAAGCTGCCTTGCCCCTTCAAAAAGCGAAGCCCGCCGCAATGTAACCCAAGGGGGCATCACTATTGATGGCGTAAAAATAACCGATATAGCCCACACCATCACCGCTAGCCACTTTAAAGATGGCGAGATGCTTATACAAAAGGGGAAGAAAACCTTCCTTAAGATTGTGATATAATGGAAAGTATAATAATAACTATTTCGATTATCTTTCTTGTTCTTTTTCTAATTGGAATATTTATGCATTACAAGGTTGAGAGGATTAAAGGCGATACAAAACGTAGAAATTTCTTCATTGTAAGCTATTTGGTCTCGCTAGCCATATCTATAATTGGAGTTGTCGTTATGATACACTCACATTTAGTAAACGGATGGGATGGACTTGTTTGGCTGTTTGTAGGCGGACTCATTTTGATTTTTGGCATCGGATTGGCGATATGTATCTCCATTGTACTTGCCACCCAAAGAAACAAAGAGAGCGACTATATGTTGACAATGCGTGATGATGATATTGAATAAGATTCTTAAAAATATAAAACCCTTGGCCGCAAATTTTGCCAAGGGTTGTTTTTTATAGAATGAAAATACCATATGCTATGTAAGCTATGGCTGCGAGAGCCACAATCAAGCCAATGGCTGCAGCCAGCTTAAAGCTAGGCTTGGTGGTTTTGTGCCTTAACACAGACATGCCTAAAAAGCCGCCTATGCCGCCAAAAAAGACGGTAAAGAGAATTAGCGTGCCTTCTTTAATACGCCATTGCCCTTTTGAGGCTCGTTTTTTATCAATAGCGTATAATGAGAATGATATGATGTTTATAAGTGCAAAAAATATTGCAAAAAACTTTACAACTGTAAAATCAAAAATTGCATCAATTATGTAATCCATGGCACCTGCCCCCTTATAGTTATAGTTAACTTAAAACAAACCCTTGAACACCATTGTGTCAAGGGTTTTAATTTTAATAAGTATTAGTATCTGCGTTTGCGTGCAGCCTCAAGCTTTTTCTTTCTTTTTACGCTTGGTTTTTCATAATGCTCTCTTTTGCGAACCTCACCTAAAATACCCGCTTTTTGCGTAGCCCTCTTAAAACGACGAAGAGCAGAGTCTAAAGTTTCATTGTCCTTTATTCTAACCTCTGACAAATTATTCCCCTCCCTCCGTGATCTATTGTCGAGCTGTTTTTGAATAACACAGTCCATTATACAACACATCAATAAAAAAGTCAATAACAAAAATAAAAAAATGTATTATTGTTGTTATCCGTGGTTTGGTTGGGGTTGCCCTTGGGGTTATTTGCTACTAATTTCATCCATTTAAATTTTTTCTTCCTTTATTATGTACATAATATGAGGACAAGGGGCATAAATTTTTGAAGGGGACAATCTTTGAGGGAGTGGATGAAACTTATTGCTATGCACCTACCCCGTAGGGAATGGATTCATCCATTCCGAAATTGTGTCTCTAGCTATGGCGATAATCCTTCCACAAATATAGCGGAATGGATAAATCCATTCCCTACAGGAGATCAATGGGGAGAGGCATGTTTTGTTTTACTACAGGTCTAATAGCGAAATTAGTGCGGCAGCCCTCAAACAGCTTCAAATTTTATTCTTCAAAAAGTTACAAAAAAATTACGTAGAGGAGGCGGAGTTAAAAAAATTGTAACAATATTTAATAATCTTTTGTGTTGACAATCGAATAGTATAATGTTACAATACCTTTACAAAATGAAATTGCGATACACAATGTACGCAATTGTAAGAGAAAGCAGTAAAGGTACATATTCTCTTATCAAAACAAACATCTCTTTTACAAAGTCTAAAATGTTTTCTACTATCCCTACCATTCTACTTTATTCAAAATTCTAAAATTAAACAAGAAAACTTCACATGAAAATTTTAAATGATTTATTGAATTTTAAATGATTTATTTTTTGGTAGAGATTTTTAGGGCATGTTTGTACTATAAGAAAATGCAGGTTTGTGAGTCTGATTTTTCGTCAGTTTTAATGAGATGCTGACGAAGTGTGCTAGAAGCACATGAGGAAGCATCGAATGAAAATGGCGGAAATATCAGCCACAAAGATGTATTTTTGTTAGTGCAAACATGCCCTAGGCTAGAGGCTTTGTTAAGAGACAAAACGGGAGGTAATGCTCAATGAAAATGAGAAAGTTTTTAACAACAGCAGCTGTTGTAGTTTCTGCGGTTTTTGTTTTCGCAGCTTGCGGCGGCGGAGGCGACGATCCAGTAGATCCTTATCAAAATGGAGGAACTGGCGAAGGTGATGGCCCAGCAATTTCACAAGAAGGCCCTGCTTTTGCAACCACGCCTTTAATGGCTCCAATCGGAAGCCGTGCAGAAATTTTAGCAGGTATACCTGATGTAACCCCTGCTGGCTCTATCAACGTAGCGGCTGGCACACAAGCTACACCAAACATTTGGTACAGCTTTGACAACGTTGCGGTAAACGCTCAGGCTAGACGCTTAATGTTTGAAGGCCTTGGCACTATCACATCTAATATGGATCGTGAGTTATTTGACAACCCAATGGTTAACCGTGAGCCTATTCGTGTAACCGATAACGCAGACGGCTCTAGAACTTACACTTTCACAATCTATACTGATAACCAGTGGTCTGACGGCCGCTATATCACAGCACATGACTATGTAACATATCTTCTTTTACAAGCTCATCCATACTACTTAGACTTAGTTGTTTGGCCACATGGTAGAGCTCAGTTTGTAGGTATTGATGCTTGGTCTACTGGTGAAGCTACTACTTTTACTGGTGTTCGTCTTTATGGTGATGACAGCTTCTCTGTAACTGTATATGCTGACATGTTACCACACGTTTGGGAAGTTTTTGAATATAGAAACCTCTTCCCATGGCCAGCTCACGCTTTAATTGCTGGTTTTGACACACAAACACAAATTGTTGACGAAGGTAACGGTGCGTTCTTCGTAGGCCTTACGGCTGAGGCACTTGTTGCTGGCTTAAACGGTATCGGCTATGACCCTGATGGTGAAGCAGCTGGAACTGGCTTCCGCTTTGCTCCAACTGTAGCTTCTGGCCCATATGTGTTCCACAGCTATGACCCTTCATCTTACATGTTAACTTTAGTAGCAAACCCATACTTCAGAGGCACTTGGGATGGCTTTGTACCTCGTATAGAGCGTGTTATCTTCTCTCGCCACACGGCTGCCGTTGTTGTAGATGCTTTAACTCTTGGTGAGGCTGACATGGTTGCAGCTCAAGGCCAAGGTGCAACTATCAACGCTATGTTTGATGCTTTAGTAAATGCTGGCACTCACAGCTTCACTAACTACCCACGTAACGGTCAAGGTTTCTTACGTTTCCATACTGACCACGGCCCAACACAGTTTAGAGAAGTTCGCCAAGCTATTAAGTGGTTAATCGACCGTGAAGAGTTTGCTGAAATGTTTACGCAAGGTCATGGTATTGTTTCTCACGCTATGTATGGTATGGCTCATTGGTTCACTCAAGAAGCTATCGCCCGTGGCATGCATGATAGAATGACAATCTATAACTTAAACCCAACACGTGCTATCGAAGTTTTAGAAGCTGGCGGCTGGGTGCTTAACTCTCAAGGTCAACCTTTTGTGTTAGGTGTTGATGATGTACGTTATAAAGATATTTCTGGTCTTACTCAACACGCAGGCGTTCTTCCTTTTGCTGATGACCCAAGCGTTACTGGCAACTTAATGCGTCTTGACATCCAATGGGCTACATGGAACAGTGAAGACAACGCAATCACAGCTACATTTGAGGTTTTAGTACCACAACATATGGAAGCCGTTGGTATGGCTTTAACAACTCACCGTTTAGCAAACCCACTTGGCTACCTAAGCCGTGCTACAAACCCTGCACCACAGTTTAACCTTTTCAACCAAGGTCAAACGTTTAACCCATATGTATGGAGACCTTGGTACTGGGTAGATTCTGCTCACTTAGGCTCTAACAACATGACGTGGACTAACGACCCAGATTTAGAAGCTTATGTGCGTCCTTTACGTTTCCACGAGCTTGATACAGAAGCTGGAAGAGATGCCTTTGTAGAGCAACTTATGGATGTTTTCGTAAGGCTTAACTACGAAGTACTAGAAATCCCACTTTATGTTGATATCTGGTATGACTTCTACCCAGTATGGCTTGGAAACTGGCATAACAACTCCGTATGGGGCTTTGACTATGCAGTAGTTAGAGCTTATGACGGGCGTGTAATGTCTTTCGACTAGAACTTAGATAATAGATTTTACGATAATGCAAATAATACCCCTGCCAGCTGTGGTGGGGGGTTATTTGCAATAACCCTTTTAAAGCCATATTTTGGCTCGGAGAGATAAAATTATGAATATAAACTTACTTTTATTGAAGGCTCGCGTAGAGGCGGATGTTATCCGCTAGCAACATAATAACAGCGTGCTGGCGGATAACATCCGCCTCTACTATAGGAAGGATAGGATTTTTATGGTCAAGTTTATTCTTAAACGACTATTTTATATAATTGTTGTTTTATTTATTGTTTCTTTCTTCATCTTTTGGCTGTATCGCAGCATGCCTGGCGACCCAGCATTGTTGATGATGCAAGGAAGCGAACAAGATATGACGAGAGAGCAATGGAATGCCGCTCTTGAGGCACTTAGGGAAGAGATGGGACTTCATCGCCCCTTTGTTGTACAGTTTGGCATTTGGCTTTCACAAAGCTTGCAAGGTAATTTTGGCTTTTCCTTTATCACGCGTATTTCCGTTATGGAAACCGTGCGTGTGCCTATGTTAAATACAGTTATAATGAACATTCTAAACCTTATTTTAGTTTTCGGTATTACCATACCTGTTGGTATACGTGCAGCCGTAAAGCGAGGCAAAGGTTTTGATAACGGAGCCTTATTCGGTAGTATGATAGGCTTCTCTATACCTACACCAATTCTTGGTATTATCTTTATGGTTATATTTGCCGTTGGTCTCGGCTGGCTGCCTATGACGGGCATGCACTCTGCTATACAGCCAGATTTTGCTACAGAGCCTTGGGCATTTTTGTGGGATAGGTTTAGGTTTATGATACTGCCCCTTGCAACCCTTACCTTTGTTGCAACAGCAGGGTTGACCCGTTTTGTACGCTCCGCCATGATAGATGCTTTAAGTATGGATAGCATACGCACGGCTCGAGCTAAGGGCTTAAAAGAAAAAACAATCATCTATTCTCATGCTTTTAGAAATGCTTTGTTACCAGTTATAACCGTTATGACGGGTTGGTTTATAGGCGTTTTTAGTGGGTCTATGGTTGTTGAATCTGTTTTCAGCTGGAATGGCATGGGTAATGTATATAGAACAGCCCTTGACCAAAACGATATACCAATCTTAAAAGCTTTGACAACCTTCTATGCTTTAATTGCTTTTGTGGGCTTTTTAATCATGGATTTAACATATATGATTGTAGATCCACGCATTAGGTTTGACTAAAGGGATAGGGGGATAAAAACATGAGTGAAGATAAAAAGAAAAACAATAAAAAAAGGCAATCAACCTTTATGATTTCCCTAAAGACTATGTTTTTAGGCTCTAAGCGTGCACAGCCAAAGGATGCCTTAGAGGAAGAGCTGATCCAAAGCCCAGGCAAAACAGTTATGAGGGAGTTTTTCAAAAGACGCCTTACTATTGTAGGTTTGATAGGCTTTTTTACGATATTTTTAGCATCAATGATAATACCATTTTTTAGACCAGCAGATTTAACCTCCTTTGACACGAGCCTTCGTGGCATGCGACCTGCTTTTGGTCTCTTAAACGTGCCAAGGGGCTTGAGAAATGACGTTAACCTGATAGCACCTGGCCCTACCTTCAACGTAGGTGTGGATAGTGATAACAATATATACTTCTGGGGCACGGCTACGGGCGTTTCTGCTGGCATACAAGACGTTGTAGAGTTTGACGGGGGGGCTATACGTAGCGTATCTTCTGGCCTTGAACACGTTGTTGTGGTAACGGAAGACAACCGCCTCTATGCCTTTGGTAACGACGTACCAACCTTTAGAATGTTAGATGTGCCTGCGGATATTCAAGGTAGGGTTGTAGATGCAGTTGCTGGCTTTAGAAACACCGTGGTCATTTTAACCGATGGCTCTATAAGGGTTTTTGGTGGTGTTGGCGACAGTATATCTATGATACAGCCTATG
>WQVB01000035.1 GCA_009781815.1 Defluviitaleaceae bacterium | reverse complement strand
TGATAACATACAAAGACAAACAGTAATAAGCCAATGGGGTACATGGACTAGGTACTTTAGTGATACTACACAAGCCAATATACTCTTTGCTTACCAATACGACGCCTTTGGTAATCTTATAAATCCATTTGACCCAACAGGAGGGGCAGGTCAAAACAACAATAACAACAATAACAACAATAACAGTAATAATAACACTAACAACAGCAACAACAACAACCAAACATGCCAAGCATATGAGGATTGGCATGATAGGTTAGAGGATAATACTAATCCTTTCCGCTTCTCGGGGGTGTATTATGATTGGTCTACAGGTACTTACTACTTGAGAGCAAGGCAGTTTAATCCTCGGACGGGACGATTCACTCAAGCTGATCCGTTTTGGAGTGTAGGAAACATGCAAACCAACAATCTTTCCATCTTGCAATCGGGCAATCTTTTCGTATTTGGTATGAATAATCCAGTGAGGTGGATTGATCCTAGTGGAATGGTTGTTACACCGTGGGATAGAATGTTCCTTCCACGAGAAGCTGTAAGAACTTTAGAAATACTTTCACAAAGATGGCATGATCCTAATGCTTCACAGGTAGAAAGGGATGTTGCAGCTGCACAAGCTAGAGCTATTAGAGCTCCGCATTTAATTGCTGGTGAGGTTCAGTTGTGTAACGGATACATTTTGCAACAATCTAATCAAACTGTCGTAGCCACAGGCTCGTTCTTTTTGCCCTCGGCTACCTTGAGCTACGAAAGACTTTGGGCTTCATCTGGTTTGTATATTAGAATGACGAATGTATCTGGAAACGTTAACTTGGATGGAGGGTTCGATGTTTTGATCCATGGAAGCTTTGCACAAGGTAACACTCGCCCAGATTTTTATCATTGGTTCTGGACTAGCCAAAGATCTTTCAGCTTCGATGTCAACACACCATTCATTAGGGATACTGGGTCAGATCTATCAACCGCTACAGGCTTGTCTATAACTTTTGACATAATGGGAAGAGGGATGCATGAAGTGGTTCATATAGTTAATAAAATTTATTGGACGGAGCATAGTGTAAATGGTAACCTTGTTTTGGGTCTTCCTAGTGGCACAGATGTGCTTAGGGAAGTTATGCAGGATGATAGGTTTTGGGATAATTTAATGAGAGGGCTTAGGAGGTAATTATGTTAAGAAAAATTATTAATAATATATTTCTATTGGTTGTGCTAATTTTTACATCAGCAATGCTTTCGGGATGTGAAGATAGACCCATAGATACTCATATAGAATCAATGGAACATGACACATATAGAGAAATGGCGGAGGAAATTGGATTAAGAAGCTTGCGTGTTCGACATTTCAGGTTATTTTATCTACAAGAGATCGTTTTTGATGAGGAGTTTGAAAGATTTGAAGTCTTCGCTATATGCTTAGATGGAGAAATGGAAAGAAGCGTAATAGTTTATTTTAGGGATGGTGAAACTTTTGTACATCATACTTATATAGACCCAAACCTTCCAACTAGACGCACCCCGACCCCCTAAACCAACCAACAAGATCACAAACCACAACAAACCCAAGAGGCATAACCCCATCTCACACCATAGCAACAACCTACACCTATAGAGTAGATGGTCTAAGACACACTAAAACAATACAACAAACAGGAGGAGTAGGAACAGGCAACATAACCCCTCACTCCATAACCCACATATGGAACGGCACTCACATAGTAGCAGAGAGAATAAACACAGTTAACAATGCTAGTGGCATAGGATGGATGACATCTGGAGGTAACTGGGCTTATACTGCAACCCCACAAGACGTCATAAACATCTTCAACAGAACCACCTACGGAAGACTAATCCACTCCTACCACCATGGCTTTTATCTACATAATGCTAGAGGGGATGTAGTGCAAAGGGTAGAGATAGTAGCTGATAACTTACAAAGACAAACTCAAACCTTCCCATGGGGTACATGGACACGATATTGGAGTGATACTACTACAGCTAATATCTTGTTCACTTATCAGTATGATGGGTTTGGTAATCTTATTAATTCATTTGACTCAACAGGAGGAGTAAGTCAAAACAATAGTAACAATAACAACAATCAAACATGCCAAGCATATGAGGATTGGAACAACAGCCTAGAACAGAATACTAATCCATTCCGCTTTGCTGGGGAGTACTATGATTGGTCAACACAAACTTATTACTTAAGGGCTAGGCACTTTAATCCTCGGACGGGACGATTCACTCAACCTGACCCGTTTTGGAACACAAGAAACATGCAATCCAGCAACGTAGCCATCCTCCAAAGTGGAAATCTCTTTGCCTACACCATGAACAACCCTATAAGGTTTATAGATCCAACTGGGATGTATGCTGTAAACATACTTGACTATGTTAGGGCAAGGGGGGCTAATGTAACCATGAACAATAGCGGAGGTGCTAGAGTGAGTTTTGGATCTAAGAGTGCTTTCTTTGCTGATATTGGAAGCAGGACTATGGATGATAGGGCGATAAATAGTCTATTCGGCTGGAGTAGCTTCTTGACACAAGAAGATAGAAATGCTGGTGTTGGGATAGTTATCACTAATAATAGGCTTTATCGGAATGTTACTGCTGCGGTTAATAGGGCTTTGAATTCCGCCACTTCAACTGCTAGGCTATTGAATTTTCCCTTACACGATTTCCCTGGAGCCACACTCCATGCTGCATCTTGGTTTGTATATCAAATGTACCATGGAGGTCCTTGGGATATAAAAGTTCCAGGGAGATGGAGAGGGACACTTGGCATACCAGCTACCTACGTGCCAGGGCATACAACTTTCCAACAAACATACTTCTACTTCCGAGGAATGAGAATGAGGCCTGAAGATTTAGGCAACTGGACTTTTGGATATATAGGGGCTGCGGTAGGATTTAACTTGGAAATGCTACTGTTTGGGTCATGGTTTGTAGCAGGACGACCCACCGAAGGAGATGCTTTGATTGAAGAACAAAGAGATTGGATAGCCATAGGTCAAGGATATAGTGCGTTTAGTAGGAGGTGGCTCAGAGGATGGGCGGAAAGTCAATAATTAAATTGGTTCTGATCGTTTTAGTAACACAATTACTTAGCGTAGTATTGTTCCTTTCTTTCATGTTGGTATCATCCATGCCTCCGAGACAAGGTTTTGAAGAAATGAGAGCTTGCTTCAACAGAAACCAAGAAGCAATCCTCGTAGTGAGAGACTACCTCCTAAGCAGAAATGAACCTTTCTTAAGATATGATCGACATTCAAGGAGGGGAGGAGGCACGATGCCTACCAGAGACATAAGCTTAAGCGCTTACACCACCTTCACCAGCGAAGAAGCAAGGGATGCCATGAACTTACTCCTAAGAATGGGATATCGATTTATAGAAAAAGAGAATGATTTTATAGTGCTTGAGCGTTGGGGTAGAGGAAATGTTTCTATCGGCATTATGTACTCTGCCAACAGAAGCTTGCCTACTGTGCATACACTACCAGGAGTTCCTATAACTAGACTCGAATACTTATCAGAAGAAGGCTGGTTCTACTATGAATTTGACCACAACGAATTCAGAAGACAAATGCGAGAAGAAGGAAGATGGTAACTCAATAACCTAACCACCAACCAATCCACCCCATGTCATAAATCACAAACATGGGGTGGATATCTCTCTTGAGAAAGGACAAGCCCATACATGCCCACCACCCAACAAAACATCTACAACCCCATAAACCAACTAACACACAAACTAATCCCTAAAAATAAATTTGATTTTGAACCCTTGCCCATCCTAATGGAGATGGGTAAGGACGAAATAGAGCCAATACTTTTCGACCTCTTGTTTTGGGTTGCGGATATGAATTGGCCTATAGCACCTGAGATGGTGAAGGTTTTAATACGTTTTCCAGATAGCATTGTTCCTCTTATTAAAGAGGTGTTAAGCCCAAGCGAAACAGATGATGACTGGAAATGGTTCATCATAACAGGTCTTATACCAGAGCTTCCAAGGGAATCGCAAAGATCCCTGATGGGTGATTTAAGAAGGATAATAAATAATCCGACAGAAGGTGAAATCCACAGTGAAGTGCCTGAAGTCGCAAGTAGTTTTGTAGATGAGTTTAACTCAAGCGATAGATAGCCCAACTCTAGTTTTGATGGATATCACGACAAAGGCGAGGTAGTACGATGAATATTGATGAATACAAGAACATGGAAAAGCACTATGAGGAGATACCTAAATTCAAAAAATTGCTCAGCTATAGTAAATTTATTGAGCGAGTCAAGCGAGATGATGAGATAATAGTGCTTGCCAACAAACTGATTGATTGGCAAGTTTCAGAAGAAGATCAGGCAAACGCTATTGAAGAAGTATTAAGCTTAGTTGGTGAAGATGACTATGATTTACTAATCCATGCAGGGGGAAAACACACATGGACAAACACAGTTAAGCTTTTTAAAAAGTTGGTTATCCAAAAAATAAAAAGGCTTTGCCAAGCTTGGTTTTATTGCTTCAAGATGTCAATTGGCCTGGTGCATTAGAAGGCATGGATGTGCTCAGAGATGCAGACAGGGTAGTCGTGGTTTCTATATTAGAGGTTGCCATAGAGGAAGCTCTCAATACTAATGATGAGTGTTGGTTGGGGTGGATAAAGCAATTTTTAGACTTTGCAGAAATGGGCAGATCTGATTTCGCTATCAAGGAGCTTTATGATTCAATAGAGCATATTGAATGGTGAGTAGCCTAAATGCTTTTAATGAAGGGGGGAAATTAAGATTTGAATACCTTACAAACACTTATTGATTTTTTAGAAAGACTTGAAGAAAATAAGATACATTATAATCTAGGAAAAATAAGAGATAGTATTTTGGTTGAAGTCGCCGTTCCAGGTCAGCGTTGGGAAGTTGAATTCTTCCCCGATGGAATTGTCGATGTGGAGAAATTTCTAAGCGACGGCACAATATTTGATAAATCGGAAATTGAGGTACTTTTTAGAGATTTTTCTGATTAACTGTGAGAAAATTATATGGGTTTGCTGGAGGGGGCGAGTGTGGTGCATTATATTAACTTAAGGATAAGCGGGGTTAATCTTGATTTTGATGAAATAACTAAAGAGTTAGGGGTGGAGCCTAAAAGGATAAGTCGCAAAGGCGATATTGTTTTGAATAAATACAGCCTGCCTCCAACCATCATACAAGAAGATGTTTGGTCTTTAGAATATGAGCTTGATGAGGATGCAAATTTAGGGGATGCTTTTGAGGGTGTAGCCCTCCAACTACAGCCTGCAGCCCCTTATTTAAAATCACTTGCTCAAAAATATCAGGTAACATTTTGGGTGTCATTATACCTTGATGGAATACAAAAAAATATGCATATAACATCAAAGACCATCGAAGCCTTGAGTGAAATGGGGGCGACCGTGGATTGCACCATGATGTTTTTGAAGGATTTTTATGAGGGTAATTATTAGGCTATGCAAGCAACTAAGGCGAGGCTTTTTCAAGCTGGGCATAATCTATCTTAGCGTTATGCCGCTTATCCATAGGCAGGGCTTTAATTTTGATGACTTGATGGATGTGGAGGCTTTTTAGAGCCTTTAAAACAAGGTTAGAATCTAGGTTTTTGTCGATAACCACGGCACGTTTGCCTTTGTGCAAGATGGCCGCCCCTCTAATGCCAAAGTGTGCGTCTAAAACACACTCCACAGCAAAGGGGTGCAGCACTCCTATTTCATCACAGATGATTTGAGATAGGCGACCTGTAAGCCATAGGCGGCCAGCGTCATCTATATAGCCTGTGTCGCCTGTGCGGTGCCATATTTTCTCTCCGTCTTTTATTTTGTTTTCAACATCACCAATGCCCTCAAGGTAGCCTTTGAGTACATTATCGCCTGTTACGATAATCTCGCCTTCTGGGGTTATTTTAATGTCAATTTCTGAGACGGGGTGGCCAGCTAGAAGGCCTGCACCACTTGCGATTTTGCTTTTGTCTTCATCGGTTGCATTTGCCCAGTCAAGGTGGGCTATAGGCTCTGCCTCGGTAGCACCATAGACTGTGTTGACCTCCACATCACTCATTAGCTTTTTGAGGAGGGATGGGTAAACAGGTGCACCGCCCAGATAAACCTTTTTCAAAAGGGGCAGGGTGGAGGACGCAAGCATCTTTTGAAGGGTGGCGGGGGAGCATATGGTGCGGGTGATTTTGCTAAGGCTTTTAGGCAATTTTACGCCCTTATAAGCTTTATTTGGCAAAATGGTGGTTATGCCTGCAGCAAGGTTGGCTAAAGTAAAAACAGGCAGAGTGGCAAAATCTATGTGGTTTTCGTCAAAATCTATGTATTTTTTGAGAATGTGGTATTGGTTTATTAAAAAACCATGAGAGCGAACCGCCACTTTTGGCTGGCCAGTTGTGCCGCTGGTGAAGGTTAAAATAGCAGGGTGGTTTGCGTCTACATTTTGAATATCTAATCTATTGTTGGGCTTGGTGTTTACCTTAACCATAGGGATTTGCTTTATATTTGCATATTTTAGCCTTACCAAGGCAGTTACCCCATCACAAACGATAATATCGGGCTTTAAGCGAGATATGCTATCATTTACAAACTGCGACCCACGGGAAAAGTCAATAAAAATAGGGGTTGCACCTATGACCCATGCACCTATCATAGCTATATAAAAATCAATAGAGAGGGGGGCAAAAACAAGCACATGCCCTCCTTTTTTAATGCCCTTGTTAGCTAGCAAGCCTCCAAACTCACACCCTCGGGCGAGTAGCTCCCTATAGGTGATGCTTTTGCCATTTTGCATAAAGGCTATTTTGTCGCTACTTTTTACCAGCTCTAGTATATTCATAAAGTGTATACTCCCTAATCTTTTTTGCATTATATTTTTTAACCAAGCTGCTGGAGATGTTGCCGCCGATTATTAAGGCACCTATAGCGGTTTTAAAGCCCTTTTCTTCAGCTTTTAATAGCACCTTATTGACAAGAGAGCGACCAATGCCAAATTTAAAATACTTAGGCAAAACGGCTATGGTTTTGAGGATTATGCAATCTGCCGCCCCAAAAGCAAATATAAAGCCAGCAGGCTCACCATCTACATAAGCTGTTAGCACAAAATCCTTATCAAGCATAGGAAGCAAGGGCTGATAAAGCTTGAAAAAATCATTATAAGAGATATGTTCGTAAAGGAAGTTGCCTTCAAAGCCTTGGGTGGATATTTTGTGTATATCATGCAGATGGTGTTGCTCAAAAGTTTTGTATTCTACATCTTTGTGGTGTTTTAGCTCCTCAATGTTATTAATATCAAAAGCCACGGAGTGATATGTAGCTAGAGGGGTAAAGCCTAATTCTTTGTACACATCATTATACCAAAGAGGGTTCTGTGGCTCCATTGGAAAAGGAGGGAAGTCTCCACTCCAGCTCATTAGGCGATAGCTATGCCATGTGCTGCCATCAATAGGGGCTATTATTTGCCTATCGCCTAGTTGTTCTATCGCTAGCTTTAGATACTCCCTAAGCTCCTGAGGGGTTTTCGCATCAAAGTTGCCAATATAGCCTTTATCTAAATAAACCATTTTATAAAACCTCCTACCACTATGATTATTATGGTTAACATCCCCACCAAAATGAGATTTGCCCTAGCGGTTATGCTGTTTACATTTTTAAAATCAAGCACCTTGTTAAAATGAATTGTTGGGAGGATTGCAAAAGCCAAAAGCAGCAAATATATCCCGAAAACAAAAAAGTGCATTTGTGTTATAAAAAGAGTTGGCAGTGCCATAAAAGCTATGCCTTTTGCCAAGCCACCAACAATAGCAACCCCCATTGATGCATCTTCAAAATTAACAAGGCGGCTGTATGTGTTGATGGTTAGGTAGCAAGCAAAAGAGAAAGAAAAGCCGATATACAAAATGTCGATGTATTGAGGGAAAAAGACAGCTACACAACATAAAACAACCCCTACGATAGTGTTGCCCTCAACCACCTTATAGTTTATCAACATTGCCTTTTCATCTTCACCCATTTTCGGCAGGATGCCATAGGTCAAAAGCAAAACAACGGGGAAAAACACCCACATAGCCCCGCCTTGTATCCATAAAACATAACCTACCAAAAGGCCCATATGCCATAGAAAGCCTGCTTAAGTTTCTAGTTTTGCGTACCATGAAGAGGGCTACCCAAAACAGCATCATCATAGCAAAATTGGTGAGGAGCAAAGATAGCGGTGCATAGGAGTTGTAGCGGATAAAGCTATAGGTGAGAAGGGGCAAAAGCACATTGTCGTTGCCGTCGATAGACACCGCCTCTATCATAGCACCTAAAAGACCCACTAAAAAGCTGATCAAAAGCACCTCGGCACGCCCTATTTCCGTCATCAGTTGCAGCGGTACCAAAGCACATATAAAGGCCACTATAAAAAACAACACGCTGCCTTCTCTACTTTTTGCGTCTTCTTCGGCGTCTGCTAGGTTTTTGCGACCGTAGCTAGCACCTATAAGGGCTGCTACGCTGTCGGCAAAGGTAAGCACTAAAATAGGTATAAAGTATTCGTATAATGATTCATGAAAAACAAAGATGACGGCTATGGAGAAGGCAAACCAAAGCTCTCCATAAGTTTTGCGACCAACGCCTAGCAAAGCCTTGCCTATGCTGTTGCGTAATATGGGTACACGCCGCAAAAGAAGCAAAGCTAAAAGGGCAGCCGCCCCTAAAAGCACCACCGATATAGCATTTTCAAATATAAAGGGGAAGGTGAGGGCGGTTAAACCCATTGTTATATGGATGATTTTGCGAGAGGTCTCGCTTTTAAGGTGTTTTGCGTTTAGGCTTGTGATGGTGATGGCGACGCCCAAAACCACCATAACGCCCAAACCTGCTATAAAGTCCATCATCTTTTGTTATCCTCAATTTTGTGGTCTAGGTAAAATGCCGAGTAGAAAAAGGCCTTGTCTTTTAGTAAAAAGGCTTCATTTTTTGTCTCATCGGTTGTGATGTGGGGGTTGTTTGCTTTTCGAGGGGCAAGCATATTCCAATAGGCAAAGCGGGCGTTATCTGCGGCTTTTGTTAGCATGTTTTCATACAAGGCATCCATGGCCTCTTGAGGCATATATTCAAAAATATCGCTTAGGTTAAAAGCATTTATTGTACCGTCATACTCATCAATAAAACCCTCTATAGACTGTTTGCGAAACTCTATTTTATCAAGGTTTTGGCGGATTTTTTCGTAATTTTCACGCCTCATTGAATAGGGGTAGACATTGCCATACTCTCCACGTAAAATATAATGCAAATAGGGATTTTGGCTAGTGTCGAG
>WQVB01000034.1 GCA_009781815.1 Defluviitaleaceae bacterium | reverse complement strand
GCGATGCAGCCCATCAAATCACAATAGCACAAATAGAGGCTATTGGTGCTGAAGGCATAGAGTGGAACAACCAAAACTTCACAGGCATCTCTTTTGAGGCTATTGCAGACTATCTAAACATCAACCTTGCTGGCGTTACAGCTATATCTATTGTAGCTGACAACGACACAGAACGTGAAGTTGGGCTAGATGAGCTTGCATACCTTTATATCGCTATCGCAGAAGAGGGTCGCACGCCAGAGACAGACAACCACTTTGTAGCTATAATGACCAACGACACAAACAACCAACGCCGCTTGCGTGGCTTGGCATATGTTAACCTTGAGGCAGAAGCTGGCAATTATATTCTAAATATCGAAATTAACAATCGCAGCTATGGTGTTAGCATCGCCCTTTTAGAGGAGCTAGGTGCAGAAGAAATAACCGCCCGTGGTCGAAACTTTACAGCCACGCCTATGGCAAGTGTTATTGAACACTTTAACATTAACCTTGATGGCATTGTTGAGGGCATGGTAATAGCTGGTGGAGACGGCTTTAGCCAGCCCTTCACCGCCGAAGAATTGCTTGACTACACTAACTTTTTCCTAGCTTTTGAGGAAGATGGCGTAGCGTTAGAAGCGGGCGAGGGCGGCAGCAATATTATGAGTGTTTTTGCCCATGATGAGCGAGCCACTAGAGGTGTCAGAGGTGTTGTAACAATCCGCCTATTGGAAGCAACGGGTGGAGATGCAGCAACGGCTATAGAAGGTCTTGAAGATGGTGAGTTTGTTATCTTTAGAGGTGAGCAAAGCTGGACAATCACCATGGATGAGCTTGTAGCCCTTGGCGTTGAAAACTTTAGCAGCAATATAGGTGCTAACACCCGCCATTTTAGCGGCGTACGCCTAACGGCTGTTTTAGAAGCGAAAGATATAAGCCTTGCAGGTGCAACAAACTTCATCACCACCTCGTGGGATAGTACCTTCCAAGCTGGTTGGAACATTGCAACAGACCTTGATGACATCTTTATTGTTATAGCCGAAGATGGCGAAGCGTTATCGCCTCATAATGGCCCATTCTTTGGCGTGGTGCAAGATAGAGGTGCTAACTTTAACCCGAGAAACTTGCAAAGCATAAGGATAAATTAAGGAATTATAGCAATGCATCCAATTTGGGGGTTCATTTTAGAATTTGTTCTTTTAGGCATATTTGCATCCCTTGTTTCGTCTTTTGTATGGTTTTGGCTTGTATACAAGAAGAAGAGGAGCAGTATTGAATTTTCTGAAAAGCTCTTGGTGAGGCAAATAATAGCAAGCTATACCCTGGAAGATACATGATTTGCTCCAAGCTGGCGAATATTGGATATGAAGACTTTGAACAGGTTCGCATGGACATCAAACTTGTTACGAGGCCAAGAGAGTCAGAAAGTAGAAATGCGTATTTATCTGTGGGATTTTTTGAAGATAACTATCTCGCTCAAATCCGAGGAAAAAAATATGCCAAGTCTGAAAAGAGGAATTTAGGATCTTTCATGTTTGTGCTTGCTATTCGTCTAAACGAAAATAATTTTAATACCTACCAGTTGGATTCTTTTGATGATCACATAAAAGCCAAAGCTAAAAAGAGGGAGTTGACAGCTTGGGATGTATTCAAAACCTATCCAGATAAGACTTATTTGCAAGTGTCTGCCTATGGATATGTTGCATCAACAGGCGTCAGGAAGACTTTTTACTCAAAAGAGCTTACTGTATGGGACTTGGAGGCTACCAAAAAATTTGAGAGTGGGAGCCTCAAAACCTCACAAGACGAGAACGATTTTCTGCATGATATTGATATCGAGATAAAGAATGCACAAGCCTTGGCTTTGTTGCGTACATGGTGGAAAATTATTAGCGAATTTATCAAATGGAGTAATTAAGATATTGAGACAAGGTATAGGCGGTATGCTTCAAATAAGATGCGAAAACTTACACTTTCGCTATAGTGGAAAATTCGCCCACAGCAATTTTGAGCTTAATGTAGGCGAGTTTGCCCCGTGTGGAAAATGCACGGCCATAATGGGCAATAACGGTAGTGGCAAAACAACTTTAGGGAAGTTGGTGGCAGGTGTGCTTGCCCCAACTTCTGGTTTTGTTTATTATGATGATGTGAATATAGCCACTTTAAAGCTGGGGGAGATTGGCAAGCAAGTGGGTTATCTTTTTCAAGAGCCTTCAAGGCAGATTTTTGCTGCAAAGCCTTTGGATGAGATAGCCCTGCCCCTAACCCTGCGTGGGGTGGATGAGGGCGAGGCTAAAGAAATAGCCGCAAAAATGCTAGCAAAGTTTGACCTATCTCATATAGAAAGCTCCACAACCTTTAACCTTAGTCGAGGAGAAAAGCAACGCCTTGCAATCGCCGCTACAATGGTGATGAACCCCCAGTTTTTTGTGCTGGATGAGCCAACAACAGGCCTTGACAAGCCTAGGCGGCATATATTAGCAGATACCTTAAAAGCTATGATGGAAGAGGGCATGGGCATTATCCTAATCAGCCATGATGCCCAATTTGTGGAGGATATGGGGGCAAGCGTAAGGCATATGGAGGGAGGGGTGATGTTGGATGGATAACACCGCCAAAAATCTACCTGACCCTAGGATTATTTTTGCCCTAGTCTTCGCCACATCAACCTTCGCCGTTATCATCAGAAGCGACACGGTTGCTATGGCTGGTCTTCTCCTTATCACTATTATTTGTGGGCTTGTTTTGGGTGTTAATTTTATTAAGCTATCAAAAAGGCTAAAGCGTCTTTTGCAAGTGATGGTGATAATAACCCTATTGCAAAGTATTTTTAGAGCATCTGGCCCAGTTATTTTGTATATAGGCAACTTCCCCCTGTTAACGGCTGGTGGCGTTGCTATGGGTGTGCTTGTGGCCTTTCGCTTTTTGATATTTCTTGCAGGGGCTTTTATGTTTACTCTATACCCTGTGCGGTCGCTAATACAAGGCATGGTGCAGATAAAGATGCCCTATGAGCTGGCATATATGGTGTCTATAGGTATTCGCTTTATCCCCCAATTTGCCGAGAGCATGCAAGATAGCCTAACGGCGTTGCAGCTGCGTGGGATGGTGTTTGAAGAGCTAAAGTTTAAAAAGCGAATGTCTATATATTCATATTTGCTTTTGCCTACGCTAATGTCTGCCCTTAAGCAGGCTAGGGAGCTTGCAAACTCCATGGACATGCGGGCGTTTAGGGCAAATCCTAAACGAACAACATTTTACACCCTAAGGTTTAAGGCGAGGGATTGGGTGTTGCTTTTTTGCGTAGCATTGGCCACGGGGGCGATAACATTTGCGATATTTAGGTATAACTTTTTTACTATGATATTTGGATTTTAAGGTGTGGGAGAGTGGCGTTCGTAGTGGTATTGGAATTGTAACGAAACAACTACAGTTATTGTCATCCTGAGCTCACGTCATTCCGGTTTGCACTCACATCGTCATTGCGGACTTGATCCGCAATCCCCTTACTTGCAATTGCTTATTTTGAAGCGATAAGTATATTGAGATTGCGGATCAAGTCCGCAATGACGAAGACGACTTGGGAGAGTGTGATGCAATAGCGGGCTGCCCTAAGTCGATTTTTAAGGAGGTATTGTGATATGAAAGTTGTAAGCGTATGCGGTATATCAGGCAGCGGAAAGACAACGACTATTGAGAATATAATATCTGAGCTGTGCCGCCGTGGGTACAAAGTTGGTTCGGTTAAAGATATACATTTTGAGCAGTTTACCATAGACCCAGTTGAAACATCTAACACCAACCGCCACCGCAGGGCGGGTGCTTCTCTTGTAACGGCACGTGGGCTTTTTGAGACAGATATATTGCACCAAAGCCGCCTGTCTGTGGAGGAGATTATTGATATTTATGATGGTAAATATGATTGGCTGGTGCTTGAGGGGGTAGACGACGCCCCCATCCCCACTATTGTAACCGCCCACACCCATGAGGATTTAAAAGACAAATGGAGTGATATGGCTTTTGCCGTTAGCGGTCGCCTGTCGGCTGAGATTGACGAATATATGGGCAAGCCAGCTATAGATGCCACAACTAACATAGGGGAGCTAGTAGACCTTATAGAGCTAAAAGTGTATGACCGCCTGCCAAACTTCCCTCCAGAGTGTTGTGGAGCTTGCGGCATGCCTTCTTGTGGAGACTTTGCAGAGGCTGTTATTGCAGGCCAACGCCATCGCAAAGAATGTGTAGCAAACAAGGGCATAGAGCTGCATATAAATGGCAAGCGGATACAAATGGTGCCTTTTGTGCAACAAATTTTAACCAATGCTGTGCTGGGTGTAGCTAGCGAGCTTATAGGTTATGAAAAGGGGTGCGACATTGAAATCAAACTTACAAACCACCACCTTTCAGAGCAAGCGAAATACAGTGCGGCTGATAAATAATATTGTTGAAAAGCAGTTTAAAAGCGATGAGGCAGCCTTTAAAGAAGCGGCTATCTTAAAGTATCTTAGCTCAAAGGGGCTTAAGGTGCCTCAAGTTATAAGTCATCAAGGCGACACAATACAAATGGAATATATAAAAGGGTATACCTTGCCAGATTTAATAGATATGTGGGAGCAAGATGCCCCAAGTGATGTTGATGTAGATGTGGTTGCAAAAGGCTTGGTTGAGTGGCTGGTTAGCTTTTACATAGCTACGGATTCAACAAACACAAAGGCCATAAGAGGAGATATTAACGGGCGTAACTTCATTTTTGACGGCAAAGATATTTGGGGGCTGGATTTTGAGGAAGAGTGTTTTGGCGACTCAAGAGACGACATAGGCTTGTTGTTGGCATTTATAACCACATATAACCCCGCAAACACCTCTTTGAAAAAGCTTTTTGCAAAACAAGTTGTTAGCTTTTCAAACAAGATGCTGAACATAGCTCTTGAAGACATAGAAGATTATCACCAAAAGGGTATAAGAGTTTTGATGGATAGAAGAGGGGCAGCAAAATAACTTTTAATTAAATTTAAAATAAAAAACTCCGCATATGTCTGCGGAGTTTTTGTGTTATGTTGAAGACGAAAACCTATATCACGTCTATCACGGTGTTAAGGTACGGAGAAAGGGGGATTTGAACCCCCGCACGCTTTCACGTCTACCCGCTTTCCAGGCGAGCCTCTTAAGCCACTTGAGTACTTCTCCAAAATGTGATAAAAGCAAGATATATTTTAATATATTTTGGAGGGGTTGTCAAGGGTTTTTTGTGTGGGGTTTTTAAAGGTTGAGAGCTTGACTTTTTCGTCAAAAAGCTTTAAAATAGCTTTATATGATTTTATAGAAAATAGGAGCTGTGATATATATGATAAGAACACGCTTTGCCCCGTCTCCAACGGGCTTTATGCATATTGGCGGCCTTCGGACGGCCTTGTTTTGTTATTTGCATGCCAAAAAGATGGGTGGCAAGTTTATTTTACGTATAGAAGATACCGACCAAAGCCGCTTTGTGGAAGGTGCGGCGGAGAAGATTTTTGAGACGTTAAAGGTGGCTGGCTTGATATATGATGAAGGGCCAGATGTAGGCGGACTTTATGCCCCATATACCCAAAGCCAACGTAAAGAGCTGTATTTAAAGCATGCCCTAGAGCTTGTGGCAAAGGGCGGGGCATATTATTGTGATTGCAAAAAGACGGAAGAGGGGGAAGAGGCTGTTGTTTGTGCCTGCAAAGGGCGACAAGGGGAGGTTGACAAAGCCGCACCCCACGTTATACGCCATGCAACCCCTGCAGAAGGGCAGACAACCTTTGTGGATCAGGTGTTTGGCGAGATAACTGTTGAAAATAGTGAGATTGACGACCAAGTGCTAATAAAATCTGACGGGATGCCCACTTATAACTTTGCGAATGTGGTGGATGACCATGCAATGGCTATCACCCATGTGATGAGAGGTAGCGAGTTTTTATCATCCACACCAAAGCACAAGCTGCTTTATGAGGCCTTTGGGTGGGGTGTGCCTACATTTGTGCATTTGCCGCTGATAGTGCGTGCTGGGGGTGGTAAGCTCTCTAAACGTGATGGAGATGCTTATTTTGAAGATTATGTTGGGCAAGGCTTGCTGGTAGAGGCTTTGGTCAACTTTGTTGCTCTTTTGGGCTTTGCCCCTAGTGGTGAGCAAGAAATCTTTACTCTTGAGGAGCTATGCCAAGTTTTTGATATTAAGGGCATCAGCAAATCACCAGCCACATTTGACATGCAAAAGCTTAGATGGATGAATGGCGAATATATTAAAAACATGCCGCTGGACAAGCTTATGGAGGTTGCAAAGCCTTATATAGATGCAGCTGTAAAGCGTGATGATATAGACAAGGTAGCGTTGCTTGACATTGTAAAAAGCCGCATAGCAACCCTTGCAGAGATACCTGAAATGCTTGATTTTATCGATGTTTTGCCTGAGTATAGCACAGAGATTTTTATCAACAGCAAAAGCAAGGCGGATGAGGCCACGGCCAAAAACATCCTCACGAAAATTTTGCCTAAGATAGAAGCTAGTAAAGAGGGGGATGACCTTTACAAAATACTAACAGACCTTGCGGCAGAAGAGGGGGTTAAAAACCCCATTGTGTTATGGCCTGTGCGTTGTGCCTTGGCAGGTAAAGAGACCTCCCCAGGGGGGGCAAGCGACCTTTTGAAGATTTTTGGCAAAGAAGAAAGCATAAAGCGTATTAAAGCAGCTTTAGAAAAACTAGGCTAATAGGAGGCTGTTTATGATAGATAAAGGCGAAATGCTTAAAAAAGTGGTTGATAATGTAGAGAAGGTTATTGTAGGTAAGAGGGAGGCTATAGAGCTTGCTTTATGCTCCTTTTTATGCGGCGGCCATGTTTTGATAGAAGATATGCCAGGGGTTGGCAAAACATCCCTTGTGTCATCCATTGCAAAATCTTTTGAAATGAGCTTTAGGAGGATACAGTTTACACCAGACATCCTCCCGTCAGACATTACGGGCTTTTCTATGTATAATCAAAAAGAAGGGGAGTTTGAGTATAGGGCGGGCGCCATTATGTCAAACATAGTGCTGGCAGATGAAATCAACCGCACATCACCTAAAACTCAATCGGCTCTTTTAGAGGTAATGGAGGAGGGGCAGGTTACAGTTGATGGTGATACCTACCACGTGCCAAAGCCTTTTATAGTGTTTGCTACACAAAACCCTATAGAATATTTAGGCACATACCCCCTGCCTGAGGCTCAGTTAGATAGATTCTTCATGCGTATATCTTTAGGCTACCCCAAAGCTTGCGAAGAGCTAACCATGCTTGAGCGTTTTGGCGAGGCAAACCCTATAAAAACCCTTGAGAGCGTGGCAAGTTTAAAAGACCTTGAAGAGCTGCAAAAGGCAGCTGCGGGGGTTTATGTAAGCAAAGATATGGGCAAATATATTGTGGATATTGTAAGAGCTACAAGAGAGAACAAAGATATAGCACTAGGCGGCAGCCCAAGGGCGAGCCTCTCTCTATACAAAGCGGCACAAGCATGGGCTTTTTACAACGGTAGAGACCATGTGGTGCCTGATGATATAATAAAAATGGCAGCCCCTGTGCTAGAGCATAGGCTGGTGCTAAGGCAAGAAGCACATCTAAGAAGATTGACGACTAGAGGCATTATAGACGGCATAGTTAGAAGTGTAAGAGCAAACATATGATAAAAAATCGCTTAACGTATTTTCTAGTTTTGGGCGTTGCCCTTTTTCTCTTATATATATATGAAGACACAATGACATATGTGGCGTTATATATGGTTTTGATGTTGCCTATTATATCTTTAATTTTTGCTCTTATATCTCGTAAAACTTTAAAGATAACCCAAGGCATAGAAAAGCCCAACACCCTAAAAAAACAAGAGACAAGATATGTGGTAAGGGCTAAAAACAAAGGCATTATACCTGTTGCGTCTTTAAAAATAAAAATAGAAAAAGATGAAGACGCCATTATAAGCTATATAGATGCCCAACATACCTTTTTGCGTTTTTTTGAAACTAGGGATATGTCTTTTACTATAATTTCAAAATATCGTGGCAACTATAAAATAGGTATTGCTAAGGTATATTTGTATGATTTTTTAGGGCTTTTCAAACTGAAGAAAAAATGCAAGGCCACATCAATGTTAACTGTAGCCCCTATAGCTGTAGATGTAGAGCCTATACCTCTAGGTGCATCAGCCAGCGGCACAGAGGGCATGAAAGACCTTAGAAAAGAAGAAGATTATGCAAATATATCAGACCTTAGAAAGTATCACCCAGGGGATGGGCAAAAGAAAGTCCATTGGAAGGTATCTGCAAAGAAAAACGAACTAATAAGCAAAAACTTTCAAAGCATTAACAAAAACACCACAGCTCTTGTTATAGATAACTCTAAAATTATAAAATACCCAAGAGAAGAAGCGTTAAAGCTTGAAGACGCCATGATAGAGGCCTTTGTGTCTGTGGCTAAATATTGCATTAGAAGCCACCAAATGTGTGCTTTGTATAGCCTTGATAACGCAAGCGATATATATTCAAGTGATTTTGAATATCTCTATCAGGCCTCTTGCGGCATAGATTTTAGTGTGCATGGTATAAAAGATTTTGAAACATATTTTGAAAACTTTTCAAAAACCCAAGTAGAGGCGGATAATACAATAGTATTTGTAAAAAACTTTACCGAAAGTATAGTAGCTACTATACAAAAGCTGATTTTTTTTGGAAGTAATGTTATTGTTTATCATTTTGAAACGCCTAAAGATGAAGAAAAACAAAGGTTTGAGCATTTGCTCCACATAGGCGTAAAATGCATGCAATATACACAAAAATAAGGCAAAGGAGGGTGCAGATATGAATAGAAGAAGCTTGCTAGGCTCTTTAACATGGAAAGACAACTTGTTTTTTCTAGCCACAGGCAGCTTGCTTGTTTGGTCGCTTTTTTTGGCAATCTTAAGCCCTACAACCCTTGATTTTGTGCCTACCGTTGCTTTTTTACGTGTTTTTATAGTGATGGGGGCTTTACGCCTTGTTTTTTTAAGCAAGCATACCTTGATTATAGCGGGGGTGATGGCTGGTGTTTTTGCCCTAGTTTTAACTGTAGAGGGCTTGTTTTTAGTGCCTTCTGATTTAATAACAGGGGAGCCTTTACGCAACAGCATCTTCCAAAATATTTTAGAGCTGCTTGACGGCACCTTTAGATATGCCCTTGGCATCAACGCCCACACGCCACAATACGACGCTATTTTAAGCTTTATTATCATTACAGTATTGGCGGTTTTTGTGCTTGTGTTTGGGTTGTTTGGTTTTAATTTCTACGGTATTTTATCCATGTCTGTGGGGATTTTTGTTGTGGTTTTAACATCAGGCTCTTTTGAATACTCCTTGGCTTTTTATGGCTTTGTTTTGGCCGTTGTCTCGTATATGGTAAAGCATCTAAACCAAAAAAGCTTGAAAAATATATATTTTAGAGAAG
>WQVB01000033.1 GCA_009781815.1 Defluviitaleaceae bacterium | reverse complement strand
GCCCGTTATGCTTGTGCTGTCAACAACCATAGGCACCGTGGCGTCTTTTATAGGCATGTTTTTTAGCATCACCTTTAACTTTCCAGCGGGGGCAAGCATCGTCCTCACGCTGGCTATCATCTTCACCCTAGCTTTAATATTCGCCCCTAAAAAAGGCTTAATATTTCAAATTAAAAACAACTCAAACGTATAAACCACATCCACCACCATCCGCCTTTCGTCATTAGGCTTGTAACGAAGCCAAAGGGCATTAAACTCCCCTAGTCGTCATCCCGTGCTTGACGCGGGATCTAATTGGAGAAGGGCAGCCCTAAATGGGGTTGTACACTATCATACATAGATCCCGTGTCAAGCACGGGATGACGACTTAGGAGGACTTAGAGGCGAGTCTATTACGGATCAAGTCCGCAACACGCCATTCCAATTCTATTTGTAGGGAATGGATTTATCCATTCCGCTATTGGGTTTGCACCTCTCTATACTTAAGTAAGATGAGACGGAATGGATAAGCTTTTGTTGCAGGCAAGCTGCAAGTCAGCCAAGGATCCATTCCCTACAGGGGTAGATTGGAATGGCGTGAGCTTGGGATGACGGGAAGGGTAGATAAAGATGGGTTCAAAAAGGAGAATATCATGAAAAAGTTTTTTTACAGCTTATTAGGATTATCACTTATATTTGCTTTAGCAGCCTGCGGAGGCAATAACGACAACAGCAACACCTCCTCCACAAACAACGACCGCATCCAAGTTGTAGCCACATTTTCGGTCATAGCTGATATGGTGCATCAAGTAGGCGGAGACCTAGTTGAGATTTACACAATAGTGCCAATAGGCGAAGAGCCTGAAGACCACGACATTTTACCATCAGACATGATGGCGGTTGCAAACGCCGATATCATATTCTACAACGGTCTAAACCACGAAACAGGGGGCGATTGGTTCGCAAACCTTATGTCCAGCACAAGCCAGGTTGCTGGTGTTGATTATTTTAGAGCAAGCGAAGGCGTTACGCCTCTTTTCTTGCAAGCAGCAGGCTTAGAAGCTTATGAAGACCCTCACGCTTGGTTAAACATCCTAAACGGCATCATATATATAAATAATATCGCAAGCACCCTAAGCGACTTCTCCTCAGAGCATGCCCATACCTTCCAAGCCAATGCAGATGCCCTAACCAGCAAGCTCCTCGCCCTTCATAACGAGTGGCTGGGCAGGTTTAGCACCATACCAAATGATGAAAGGCTTCTTGTAACAACGGAGGGTGCTTTTAGATACTTTGCAGAGGTTTATGGCGTTAATGTAGCCTATGTTTGGGGATTAAACGCAGAAGAAGAAGGCACGCCAGAGCAGATGATAGCCCTTATAAACATTGTTAACGCATCAAGCGTACGCTCGCTTTTTGTTGAGAATAGTGCAGACCCACAATATATGAATCAAATATCAGCCGAAACGGGTGTGGAGGTTTTTGCAACAATCTTCGCTTGCTCCCTTTCGGAGGCAAATGGCCCAGCCGCCACATATTATGAAATGATGCGTTTTAACCTAGAAACAATCTACGCAGGCCTTACAAGATAATACAACTAAATTATAAAGAAAATATACCATCGCGTCCAAGTCTACCTTGAGAATAGACTTGTTGCGAAATTATTCTTTTCCATAATGTCATCCTGAGCTTGACTCAGGATCTATGTATGATAGCACATGCCTTAATTAGGGCTGTGCCCTTCTCCAATTAGATCCTGAGTCAAGTCTTACCCTTCTGCCTGCGGCAGCAGGGAGACCAAGGGCTCAGGATGACGACTAGGATTAATTTCGCAATAAGTCTAATGACATCACGTCAAACTCAAGGTAGACTTGAGGTATATGCGGATTTTTGTCCGCCACAAATCAAAATTTAAAGGAGTATTTTATGAAAAAAGTTTTTTACGGATTATTAGCACTATCCCTCACGTTCATTTTAGTAGCCTGCGGGGGCAACAGCGACAACGGCGACACAACCCCATCAACTAACGACCGCATCCAAGTTGTAGCAACATTCTCAATCATAGCAGATATGGTGCATCAAATAGCTGGTGATTTGGTAGATGTTTACACCATCGTACCCATCGGTCAAAACCCTGAAGACCACCATATTTTGCCGTCAGACATGATGGCGGCTTCTAATGCCCACATTATCTTTTACAACGGTTTAAACCTTGAAACAGATGGTGATTGGTTTGCAAACCTTATGTCAAGCACAAGTCAAGTTGCTGGCGTTGATTATTTTAGAGTAACCGCAGGCATCACCCCTCTATTGCTGCAAACAGAGGGCTTAGAAGCTTATGAAGACCCTCACGCTTGGCTAAACCTATTATATGGCATCGCTTATGTAAACAATATCACAAGCGTCTTAAGCGATTTTTCTCCAGAGCATGCCCCCATTTTTCAAGCCAATGCAGAGGCATATACAAGCAAGCTCCTAGCCCTTCATAATGAGTGGATAGGCAGGTTTGACAACATACCAGATGATGAGAGAATACTTGTAACCTCTGAAGGTGCTTTTAGATATTTTGCAGAGGTGTATGGCCTTAATGTGGCATATATCTGGGAGCTAAACGCCGAAGAAGAAGGCACGCCAGAGCAGATGATAGCCCTTATAAACGCCGTTAACGCCTCAAATGTACGCTCTCTTTTCGCCGAAAGCAGCATAGATGACCAATATATCAACCAAATCTCGACAGAAACAGGCGTGGAGGTTTTTGCAACAATTTTTACCGATTCAATTTCAGAGCCAAGCGGCCCTGCCCCAACCTATTACGAAATGATGCGTTTTAACCTAGAAACCATCTACGCAGGGCTTACAAGATAGCAACTAGAAGTGTACAAAATACACCGACATCCCTCATTCGTCATTAGATCTGTTGCGAAATCATTATAGATAAGCCGCGCTATTTCCCCTACTCGTCATCCTGAGCTTGACTCAGGATCTAGTTGGAGAAGGACAGTCCTAATTAAGACATGCACTAATCCACATAGATCCTGAGTCAAGCTCAGGATGACGAGTAGGAAGTATGAAGGTCGTTTCGCTGTAGGTCTATTAGGATTAAAATATTTCATTAAACCAGCCTCTTAGGTCAAGAGGCTGGTTTTTAGGGAGTGGACAAAGCCCACACCTAATGTCATTGCGGACTTGATCCGCAATCCCCTTCCTCCCTGAATGTATTGGGAAGGAAGGGGATCCTGAATCAAGTTCAGGATGACGATAGGCGTTCGTTTTGTCCACTCACGTTTTTTACAACATATCCCCCTCAAACAAAGTATCATGGATATGCCCTTTGCATAGGATATACTAATCCTATCTTGGGGAGTGGTCAACATTAATATATCATGGGGGGCGTTGGTTTTAGCCCTTATTTTATCTATAGATATTTTTGCCGTTAGCTTTGCCTATGGCACAAGCCGCATAAAAATACCCTTTAAATCTATAATGATAATCACAATTGTTGGTAGTGTCATATTGGGGCTTTCTATTTATTTTGGGGCTTTTTTGCTGCCTTTTATGCCAGAGGGTGCGGCAGATGTGCTAGCTTTCATCATCCTTTTTACCCTTGGCATTATCAAAATTTTTGACAGCCTTATAAAAAGATATATACGCAAAAAAGGCAGGGCATCAAAAAAGGTGCAGTTTTCTGCCTTTAGCTTAAAGTTTGTACTTGATGTATATGCAGACCCTGAAAAGGCAGATTTAGACAAATCAAGGGTTTTGTCTCCAAAAGAGTCGCTAGCGGTGGCCATCGCCGTGGCTTTAGACGCCTTTGCACTAGGCTTTGGTGCAGGGCTAATAGAGGTTAACCCCATACAAATAATCGGCTTCTCCCTCATCATCGACGTGGCGGCGGTGCTGCTGGGCTGCTTTGTAGGCAAAAAAATCGCCCAAAAAGTGCCCATCAACCTTTCATGGCTTGGCGGCGTTATATTGATAGTGTTGGCATTTGTGTAGCAAAAGAGGCAACCTAAACTTGGTTGCCTCTTTTGCTATACGTCCCGCTTTTTCTTTCTTTGGTAAGCTACTATTATGCTAAACAATAGCGGCTGCAACAATACTTCAAAAATACTCAACACCATGTTGACGGGCATATCAACAGGTGCAAGGTAGATAAACCCTTCAATAGAGCCTGGAACAGGCCCGTATGTGCTTACAACGCCAAGTATCACGAGAATAGCCCAAAGTTTAAGCCACGCTAACTTTTTGCCCAAAATACTATCTTTAATCCACCAAACAACAAATCCCTTCAAGATGCCTCTGACTACTTGCCCAAGCACAAGTACTGCACTGTTTATTTCGTCTAAAGGTCTAAACCCTAATAACTCTAAAGAGTAATCATCATAACCAAGTAGGTGCATGAAAATAAACCCACAAAGAAAATAAGTAGCTACATGTGCCACCATCACAAAAGAAATCAACTTAAATTTTGAATTTTTCACAATAAACCTCCAATGCTTGTTGTATAAATTTACGTGCCAACTTTCGTTCGTCCTCAAACTCTTTGTTATGGCTGCTCGCCTTTTCGATTTGCTCATTTAGCTTAAACATCATTTCTGGGTCGCCACCCGAAAACTCCATAAGCGTCTCCCAAAATTTTGCGGCATATTGTTGTCCTTTTTCACTTTCAGGCGACAATCTTTCTTTCACAAGCATGATTGCTTCCTTTAATAAATCGTTAAGGCTGGCAGTCATTAAAGCGACTTTCTCATGCCCTATTCGCTCCCCAAACAGCTCCAATGCCTCATCATCAAAGTGTTTAATCATCCAATATCGTTCATTTTTAATATACAAATTCAAAAGAATATCTGCATATTTCTTAAAATTCACCACTTCCATTTGTGCGACTTCTGCATTCAACATCTCCATTACATTAAGTGATTCTGATAGCATCTCAATTTTTTTATGTACTCGGGAGGATTGCTCTGCAAGCATTTTCATAACGTCTTTTGGTGTGTTAAACTGATCAAGCCACCCCTTTATTTCATCAAGAGAAAACCCAAGTTGCTTCATCATTAAAATTTGTAAAAGTTTAGCTATGTCTTTGTCAGAATAAAGTCGATAGCCTCCCTCACTTTCTGCCGACGGCGTAAGCAACCCTTCTTTATGGTAATATCGAAGAACATTAACCTTAACCCCTACCTTTTTTGCCGCCTCCCCAATACGCATATATCCCTCAGGTATTGCACGCCATTTTTCCATGTCCTCACCTCCTAGGCATATTATAACCCTAACCTTAAGGTTAAAGTCAACACTTTTTTAATCCCCTTATTTTGTAAATAAAAAAGGGGAGGCGTAACACCTTCCCTTTTTTATTGATTACAACCCGAGATATTTCGCCAGCTTAAACCACTCAACCTCACAATGGTCTTCAAGGGCTTTTTGAAAAGATTTATTAAAATACAACCTTATAAATGGGTCAAGCGCCCTGCCTATACCCTTGTAGCCTATACGTAATTCATGCTTTAGGGCAATGCCTTCATTGGTGTCTATAAGCCCAAGCTCTAAAACCGCAGGCAGCCGCACTTTGCCTTTCATCATCTGCCACTCTATCTTGTTTGGATAATCAGCCGTAACCACAACCCCATAAAAGGTCAGCCGACGCTTCTTTCCTAAATATTCATCAACAAAAACAATATCACCAAGGTGATTCTCATCTCCAGGCTTAACAATATGAAACTGCAAATGCTCCCCAGGCCACCATTCACTATATGTCTTGTCGGTGGGGTTTATCATAAAGTCATAAAATTGATGTGCCTTTGCATTTGGTACAATAAGTTTAACTACATGTCGAATCATTGCATATCACCTCATTTGTATTTTTATTGATGCCCAGCAAACCATTCATAAGCAGGCTCACAAAACAGCTCTGCGTTGTAATAATAGCTATTATGAGCATCGTTTATCTCCACAAGCTTTTTCTCGCACTCAAGGGTGTTATAGTATTTTTCAAAATACTCAGCTGGAAAATATCTGTCGTGCATAACTTTAAACACCAAAGTTGGGCATTTTATAGGGTTTTTCATCACACTATTATTGAAAATAGCACTTCCAACCATCCCCGACAACAAGCTTAGCTTTGTCTTCATGGCATTTGGTGCTTTTTTGGCAAGCTCTTCATAAAACTGGTTATCTTTATCTGCATTATAGCCATCAAACTTTGGCACATCAAAAGTTATCTTCGCATTGGGGAGCAACTTTGCGATGCCATACATTGCCTTTAGCAGCCAAATAGGCTTACCTATAAAGCTAACATCTTTATGAATTACACATGCAAATTGAGCAAAGCTTTTTATTCGCTTATCTATACCTCCATGAGCTGCATATTGGGCAAAAATACCGCCTATGCCTGTGTAGCCTAGTAGGTGTATGTTGTCAGAAAAATTTTTAGAGATGTAGTCGATAACCGTGTGCATATCCGATATAATCGTATCCACAGAAAACTTCTTGCCTTTACTTTGACCCGTTCCGCTAAAGTCAAAATGAAAAATATTAACATGATGCTTAGTCAAAGGTTCTAATGCTTTTTGCAAAAGCGTCGCTGAGCAAATGGGCGTATGGGTTACAATAATATTCATTGCATCTTTCCCTGAAAAATGGTGATTTACAAACAACTTGTCTTTAATAAATATTTGATTCCATCCTTTTTGCATTGTTAATTCCTCCTGATGTATAATTTAATATTGTTATATCACCCCCCTCCTAGGTTGTCATCCTGAGCCCTTGGTTGAGCCTTGCCTCCAGGCGAAACTTGACTCAGGATCTAATTGGAGAAGGGCAGTCCTTAGTTGGGTATGCATTAGCCCAGTTTCACATAAAAACCAAGGTTCAACCAAGGCATAGATCCTGAGTCAAGCTCAGGATGACGTTCTAGGAAAATGGTATGGCTATATATAATAATAATTTCGCAACAAGTCTATTGCGGGCTTGGCCCCCAATCCCCTGCCTCATAATACTACTTCGACTATTGGTTGTATCACAACCGAACCCTCCAGGAAGGCAGGGGATTGCGGGTCAAGCCCGCAATGACAATGAAATGACGTAAGCTCAGGATGACGGTAGGGCGGGATGATAGCGATAGGCAGAATTTGCCCTTACACCTTCTTATTCTTCAAAAGCCTCAAACCATTCAAAATAACCAAAATGGTGCTTCCCTCATGTGCCACAACTGCCACGGGTATAGGCACGCCTGTTGCAAAGTTTGCCACGGCAAAAGCCACCATAATGCCTATTGCAAAGATGATATTTTGCTTGGTGATGGTTTTTAATCGTCTTGAAAGGTCAACAGCCTTTGATAGGGAGCTTAGGTTATTTTTCATCAGCACCACATCCGCCGTCTCTAGTGCCACATCCGTCCCCTCACCCATAGCTATGCCTATATCAGCAGTTGCAAGGGCTGGCGCGTCGTTAATGCCGTCTCCCACCATGGCAACTGTGCCAAACTTTTCTTTAAGCTCCTTTACAATCTCCACTTTAGCCTCAGGCAGGCAAGATGCGTAATAATTCGCAAGCCCCGCCTCGCTAGCTATGCTTTTTGCCGTCTCTTCATTATCACCCGTTATCATAGCGGCCTCTATGCCCATTTCTTTTAGAGCAACCAAAGCCTCCACAGCCTCGGGCCTTATGGTGTCTTTTAGGGCAATCAAGCCAACAACGCCCTCATCATCACCCACATAAACAATGGTTTTGCCCTCTTTTTGCAACTCCACGGCTATGCCAACCTTAAAATCGCAAGCACCCTCCCCTAAAAGCTCCGCCTTACCTATTTTATAGGTTTTGCCTTGATATTCCCCAATAACGCCAAAGCCCACCACATTTTCTATCATAGATGGCTCTGAAATTATTGTGCCAAAGCTCCTCTTAGCATGGTTGATTATAGCATCTGCTAAGGGGTGGGTAGAGTGGCTCTCGATAGAGGCAGTTATCTCCATCATTTCTTCAACGCTCATGCCCTCTTTTGTATGTATATCTGTTACAATCGGCTTGCCACGTGTTAGGGTGCCCGTCTTGTCAAAGCCTACAACTTTAAGGGCAGCAAGCCTTTCTAGCTGCACGCCACCTTTAAACAATATGCCGCTTTTTGCACCATTTGATATGGCGGATAAAGTAGCAGGGGTAATGGCCGCCGCCAAAGCACAAGGGGAGGCAACAACCAAAAGCACAAGGCCACGGTAAACAGCATCAGCCAGCTCCATATTAAACACAAAATAACCTAAGATGATTACTAAAGTAGAGATGGCGATAACAATTTTAGCGTAGGGCCCTTCAAACTTCTCGATAAACAGCTGTGAGGGGCTTTTTTCGCTTTGTGCATTTTGAACCAGCTTTATAATGCGGCTAAAAAGGGTTTCATCCGCAGGCTTGGTGATAGTTACTTGAATAGACCCTCGCATATTAACGGTAGAGGCATAAACATCACAACCTATGCCCTTTTCAACAGGCACACTCTCGCCTGTAATAGCTGCCTCGTCAATATTTGTGCTGCCAAGGTGTATTGTGCCATCAGCTGGTATTCGCTCGCCAGGCTTTACCAATATAATATCGCCTACAGCTAAACCTTTAACCGCCACCTCTTCTTCCTTACCATCAACCAGCCTTGTAGCATTTTCTGGTTGCAAATCCATAAGGGCTGATATTTCTTTGTGAGATTTATTAAAGGTGTATGTCTCCATAGCCCCCGCTAAAGAGAAAATAAAGATAAGCATAGCGCCCTCGCCCCAATACCCTATAACAGCAGCACCTATAGCCGCCAACATCATTAGGATGTCGACGTTTAAATCCCGCTCTTTTATGGCCTCTAAAAAGCCGTCTTTAGCCTTTACAGCCCCTCCTGCTATATATGCAAGCACATACAGCACAATGCCGCTGCTAAGCACATCAAACCTTTGCAAAAGCCAAGCAGCAAGTATCAACGCCCCGCAAAGTAACGCCAACACAAGCTCATAGTTGTTTCTTAGTTTTCCTATCACTCTTATCATTCCTATCCCTCCTATAAGTTTTTGGTAAAAATGCAAAAAGACAGCCAGCGGGAATGTCCCGCAGACTGTCTATAAAAAACAATTTCTGCTGCTCTATCAAGAGCCCGACTGCGTAAGGTTTTGTTGCCTTACCGTCTGATCATGGGTTTATTATAGCACATTGTTTGAAATAATGCAACACCTTTTTTAAAAATAAGAGTGGCCAACCCAACACCTAACGTCATTGCGGACTTGATCCGCAATCTCAATATGCTTATCGCCTAAAGATTAGCGATTTTAAATAGGGAGATTGCGGATCAAGTTTCACCCAAAAGCATGGCTCAACCAAGGATCCGCAATGACGAGGCGGAGGCTATTTATCCACTCCCATTTGATGGTAGCACATAAATGACTCTTCCTTCCCTGCTCGTCATCCTGAGCTTGACTCAGGATCTAATTGGAGAAGGGCAGTCCTAGT